>JAJDEX010000005.1 GCA_029259575.1 Planctomycetota bacterium
GGGCCCGGCCGGCAGCATGCCCTTCCCCTTGACCGGCGTGTACTTCTCGCTCGACGCGCCTTGGGCGGATCCGCTCACGGGTCTGCCGCACACCGGCTCCGCTCCGATCCACGGATTCTCGGCGGCCGACGTGCTGCTGACCCCGGCCGTCGGTTCGGCGCCGAGCGTCTGGGCTCCGGGTCCTGCGCTCGGTCTGAACATCGCGCACCCTTTCATCGAGGACGACCTGGATGCGCTGATCATCTGTCTCAACAGCGCAGCGGGCTACCAGCCCAGCCACGTTCCCTACGACTGGGCCTCCGGCGTCTCGGACATGGTGCTCTTCAGCGTGCGTCGCGGCTCGCCGGTCATCGGCATGCCCGACTCCATCTTCGGCATCCCGATCGAAGAGGGTGACATCCTGACGGCTCCCCTGGATCCGGCCCTCGGCGGCGCGTCGCCCTTCCCTGGCATCTTCATCGCTGCCGAGAACCTGGGCCTCGCCACGGTGCGCTCCGGCATGGTCCCGGCCGGTTCCTTCGCCGACGACGTCGATGCCCTCGACATGACCAGCGGCCCGATGAAGGACTGCAACGGCAACTTCGGTGACGACGCGGTGGACATCGCCCTCGGCTTCGAGAGTGACCTCAACAAGAACGGAATCCCGGACAGCTGCGAGGGCGGCCTCCTGGTCAACCCCTACTGCTTCTGCGAATCGGGAGCACCCTGTGGCAACACCGACGCCTTCGCCGGTTGCTCGAACTCGACGGGCAGCGGATGCCTGCTCGGTGCGGCGGGAACCTCGAGCGTCCTCGCCGACGACCTGATCCTGACGATCACCGGCGCCACCCCGAGCGAGTTCGGACTGCCCTTCATGGGTCCGACGCAGATCGCACCGGTGATGCTGGGTGATGGCCTGCGCTGTGTCGACGGCGCCCTGTTCCGCCACGGTGTGATCATGGCCGATGCGGCGGGCAGTGCGACCTACGGCCCCGGGGTCGTCGCTCACTCGATCGCCAACTTCCCGGTGGTCGGCCACATCGTCGCCGGCTCCACCTGGAGCTTCCAGGTCTGGTACCGCGACCCGAGTGGCCCCTGCGGCACCGGTTCCAACATCAGCAACGCCTTGGCCGTGACGTTCACGCCCTGATCGAAGACCTGTTCGATCTCAACGACTCACCCCCGGCGACGGGGGGGATTCCCCTGGAGAGGAAGGGGGGCCGTCCGGAAGGACGGCCCCCCGATTTCGTTGGGCGGGTGTGCACCGGAACGCTTCAGTCGAATTCTCGGCCCGGAATGTGTCGGTGAGGGACCGCAGGGCGTACGGAGCCAGGCACCGTTCATTGCGCTCCCGCAACAGTGCCGGCCGGGCGCGGGCGCCCGGCCGGCTCTGTTGCGGGAGCGCAATGAACGGTGCCAGGCTCCGTACGCCCGCGTACGCCCGAGGCTCCGTACGCCCGTACGCCCACAGAATCGGCCAGGAAGGACCGTTGCGGGCCGATTCATGCTGGGGATCCGAGAAAAGTCCCGATCGATTGTCCGATCGGTCCGGGCGGCGTCATGGAGGAATCCCCATGGGTCTGCCCGGCATCACCAACGTGATTTCGAGGGACGCGATGGGGGACTCACCCCTCCAACCCCCAATTCGCATGTCTCGACAACCTCGCTTCTCTCCTCTCTCCACCTCGCGGCTGATCGGGCCGCTCGGCGCCACCTTGGGCGCAGCCCTGGTCGCCACGTCCACCGCTCACGCCCAAGACGTCATCGTCTCGATCGACTGGCACGGGCCGTCGATCTCGCTGCCCGATGCGGGCGGCGGCGTTCCGATCACCGAGGGCGATCTGCTCATGCCCTCCAATGCGACCGGCACACCGGTCCTGGGCGCGCCGTTCCCGATGACGATCGCCACGCCGCACGGCTTCGGCGGTCTGGGCCTGATGGCCGGTTGCATCGGGCACTTGCCGGGCACCCTTTGTCCGGTCGAGGTCGACGCCCTGTCCTACGGCAAGGACAAGCTCTACCTGCCCACCGGATTCGGTCCGGGCGATGTCTGGTTCAGCACCGATTCGTTCGCGGCCGGCGGCATCGTCGGTCCGGCGCCGCCCCACATGGGCACCGAGTTCCCGGTGGGCGATACGCCCGCGGATCTCTGGTCGAACTTGATCGGCATGCCGCCCGCTCCGCTGCCGCCCTTCGCAGCGCCGCCCAACCACGTCGGCATGGTCGACGGTGACGGCATGCCCAGCGGCAGCGGTTTCGCATACCCCGGACTCGGCCTGGTCGAGCCCAACCCGCCCGTCCTCGGCATGATCCACCCGGGCGACACCGTCGATGCGGCGTGCGTTCAGCCGGGCATGGTCGCGCCCACCGTCGGCGCGTTCTTCTCGTTGGATGCGTTCTGGCCGGACCCTTTGACCGGACTTCCGAACGCCGGATCGGCCATGGCGCACGGATTCTCCTCGAGCGACGTGCTGGTGTCGACGGGCGGTGCGCCGGTCGTGTTCGCGCCGGCGTTCCTGCTCGGGCTCGACATCGCGGCTGCGCTCCCCGACGACCTCGATGCGTTGATCCTGCGGGAGAACGGCACCGGCGTCTTCGAGCCCAGCATGGTGCCCTACGACTGGGCCGGCGGCGCCACGGACATGCTGCTCTTCAGCGTCCGTCGCGGTTCGCCCGTCATCGGGATGCCCGACAGCGCGCTCGGCATGCCGATCGAGGAAGGCGACATCCTGACCACCCCGATCCCGACCTTCCTCGGCGGCGTCTCGCCGTTCCCCGCGATCTTCATCGCTGCCGAGAACTTGGGCCTGGGAACCACGCGCTCCGGCACGTCGCTGGTGCTGCCGTTCGGCGAGGACCTGAACGCGTTGAGCGCGCCGATGACGCCGCTGTTCGACTGCGACCTGAATGGGATCGAGGACGCGATCGACATCGCCATGGGTCTCGTGCCTGACGTCAACATGAACGGAATCCCGGATCCGTGCGAGGTCGGCCCGTTCCCGGACTGCAACATGAATGGGATCGACGATGCGATCGACATCTCGAGCGGGACCTCGGCCGACATCAACATGAACGGCATCCCGGACGAATGCGAAGCCGTGCTGTTCGACTGCAACATGAACGGAATCGAGGATGCGACGGACATCTCGAGCGGTACGTCCATGGACATCAACCTGAACGGCATTCCGGACGAGTGCGAAGCCGTGCTGTTCGATTGCAACATGAACGGCGTCGAGGACGCGACGGACATCTCGAGCGGCACGTCCATGGACATCAACCTGAACGGCATCCCGGACGAGTGCGAGGGAATCCTGTTCGACTGCAACATGAACGGCATCGAGGATGCCGTCGACATCGCCTCCGGCACGTCGTTGGACCTCAACCTGAACGGCATCCCGGACGAATGCGAGGGGCCTTTGCTGATCACGAGCTCGGGTTGCTTCTGCGCCACGGGGGCTCCCTGTGGCAACATCGACCCGTTGGCTGGCTGCGCGAACAGCACGGGCACCGGAGCGCTCTGCACCGCGAGCGGGTCCAGCAGTTGGGCCCTGGACGACCTGGTCCTGACGACGACGAACGTGGATCCGGTGAACTTCGGTCTCTACTTCATGGGCGACCTGACGATCCCGCCGGTGCTCCTGGCCGACGGTCAGCGTTGCCTCTCGGGTTCGTTGTTCCGCTTCGCCGTGCAGACCTCTGACGCCGCAGGAACGGCGGTCATGGGGCCCGGGATCATCGCGTGGACGATCGCGAACCTGCCTCCCGCAGGTCACATCGCCATCGGCTCCAGCTGGTCCTTCCAGTACTGGTACCGCGACCCCGGCGGACCGTGCGGCTCGACGGCCAACCTGTCGAACTCGGTGACGGTGACCTTCACGCCCTGAGGCGACCCCGAGGAAACACCCGAGGACCAGGCCCACCACCTAACTCGGGTCACGGAGCCCGCTGGCGAGCGATCGTCGGCGGGCTCCTTTCGTTGCGTGGTCGATGAGGAGTCAGATTCGATGGCGGTCCCAAAGACAGTTCCGAATCCGTGTTTCCACACAGACGAGACAGTCCATGCTCGGCGTCCATTGAGCAGGAGCAGGGTCATCGTTGACCCTTACGGCCTTGATCTAGGCGAGGCAGCAGGCTTCTTCGCATGAATCCGCTCCATGGATGAGGTGTTCAACTGTGTGGATGTGCCGCCGTTCGGTCCTGTTGCGATCAGTCGCTACACAGGCAGCTG
>JAJDEX010000041.1 GCA_029259575.1 Planctomycetota bacterium
TCACCTTCCTCCCGGTTACGCCACCGGCCACCAGGCAGCGCCGCTGCCTGGTGGCCGGTGGCGTAACCGGGCGGAAGGTGACTGACACGGTACTCCCGGTTGACGCCGTACTCAGTCCAAATGGGCGCGGTCCGAGTCGCCCATCTCGACGCCACCATCCGGGAAGTACTCCTTCCAGCGTCGGTCCACGGTGCGTGCCGTGTCGTCGTCGCAGAAGAGCTCCTCGGGGTAACCCGGTTTCATGCGGGCGTCGATCACCAGCGGCAGCGCGTGACTCACGTGGTTGTGCACGATCCGCGCATCCTTCGACGTGAGGTCGGACGCCGGGTCGAAGCGCGTGAACGTCGTCCACAGGAAGTTCTGCGCGCTCTTGGCGGCGCGTTCGGCCTCGTCGCTGATGACGACCAAGGGCCAGTCCGCGAACGCCGGATCCGCGGCGATACGAGTGGGCGCATCCGGGTCGGTCGCCGCGGAATCGGCTTGCACGACCAACGCGCCGTCCGTGAAGACGCGCACGTCGGTGACACCGCACTTCGGTTCGCCCTGGAACTCGGTCGGCAGGTCGCGGATGGGGTCGCCGATGCCCAGCAGCACGCCCTTGGATCCTTCGTCGATCTTGGGCCCGGCGTAGTCCAGCGAGTCCATCGACAGGTTGGCCAGGACGTAGAGGTCCCGCGTCAGGTCCGTTCGCGCGAGCACGTGTCGCAACGTCGCCTTGAAGTCGCGCAGGTCGACCGGCCGGTCCGTGATCAACAGGAACTTGGTCAAGGACAGCTGACCCTCGCCGAGGATGCGGAAGGCGGAGGCCATGGCCTCGCGGCGGTAGCG
Source organism: Planctomycetota bacterium (assembly GCA_029259575.1). Classification (GTDB taxonomy): domain Bacteria; phylum Planctomycetota; class UBA1135; order UBA1135; genus JAJDEX01. The sequence goes on from JAJDEX010000041.1 coordinate 829, forward strand.
TTCGTGAACGACCGCGGCCGACAACGAGTGATACCCGGTCTCGCCGTAGCTCCACAGGTCGCGCACGCTCGGCATCGCCAGCGGGAACAGCGGCGAGAGCAGGTCCTGCAGGTAGTCGCCCAGGAAGAAGTCCTCCTGGCGGGGCTTGCCGACGACGGTGGCGGGCCAGATCGCATCCTTGCGGCGTGCGACGGACTCGACGCGCATCCAGGGATAGTCGTGGACCTCGGAGTAGTAGCCGTAATGGTCGCCGAACGGTCCTTCGGGCCTGCGATCGCCGGGCTGGATCGAGCCGGACAACACGAACTCGGCCTGCGCCATCAACTCGCGGCCGTTCGTCGGGTGCATCGTCGTCTCGAGCTTCGTGCCCAGCGCCAGGCTGGTCAGCAGCAGCTCCGGGACGTTCTCGGGCAAGGGCGCGATCGCGCCGAGCATCAACGCCGGCGGCCCCCCGACGTGAACGTCGACGGGCAGCGCGATGTTGCGTTCCTCGGCGGCGGCCAGGTGGAACCCGCCGCCCTTGCCGATCTGCATGTGCACCCCGACCTTCGATTCGTCGTACAGCTGCACGCGGTACATGCCGAGGTTCGGTCCACCCGTTTCGGGATGACGTGTGAGCACCAGCGGCAAGGTGACGAAGCGACCGCCATCGCGCTCCCACGTCTTCAGCGCGGGCAGGCGACCGAGCTCGGGCGAGCCCTCGACGACCTCGGTCACCGGCCCGTGGCTGCGACGCTTCATCCCGACCTTGGCCAGGGACCCGAACAGCTTGCGCTCACCCCACAGCTTGCCGAGCGACGGCGGCATCAACCGTTCGGGCAGACCCGCAACCCCGGCGATGATCTCGCGCGGCCTGGAACCGAACGCCAGGTCGACGCGGCGCTGCGTGCCGAACAGGTTCGTCACCAGCGGAAACGCGCAGCCCTCGACGTTGCGGAACAGGAGCGCAGGTCCCCCGGCGGCGATGACTCGCCGATGGATCTCGGCGACCTCGAGGTCGGCGCTCACGGGGGCGTCGATCTGGGCGAGATCCCCGTCCTGACTCAATCGTTGCAGGAACTGACGTAGGTCGCTGGGAGCGGCGGACAAGGCGAGGCGTGGCTTGAAATGAGGTCGAGGAGGACTTTCCGGCGAGGTCCGGAGGGAACGGCGTCTCTGGAGTGGGGAACGGGCCGAACCCCATGTGGCGATCTCGCGTTCGACGCGCATCATAGAACTGGCGTCATGCCTCGAGCACGTCCCGGCCCGAACGATGACGCCCCAACCCAAGAACCGCATGCGACCGATTCACCTGCTCCCCCTGTTTCCCCTGCTTCTCGTCCCTCAGGCCGGCGCCAGTCCGGTGTCGCCGGGCTTCCAGGAAACGGTGGTCCAGGAGATGGAATGGGGTGAGCGAGAGGTCGAGCACCTTCTGAATCGCGCGGGTTTCGGAGCGGGTACGGAGCAGGTGCAGCGCTGGGCCGCCCGCTCGCAGGCCGAGCTGATCGACCATCTGATGGAGCCGCGCGTCGTCGCCGATCCCTTTCCCTACGAGATCGTCACCAGGCAACGGGGTGCGCTGAACGACCTGAGCGAGGACGAACGGCGCGCGGAACAGCAACGCATTCGCAGGGAGAGTCGCCGACAAGCCGGCGACTTCGTCATGTGGTGGGTCGACCGCATGATCACCGATGTGGATCCGTTGGGGGAACGCATGACCCTGTTCTGGCACGGCCACTTCACCAGCTCGCTCCAAACCGTCAAGCAGGGACACTTGATGATCCAGCAGAACGAACTGCTGCGGGAGCACGCGCTGGGCAACTACGGGACCCTGTTGCGCGAAGTCCTGAAGGATCCGGCGATGATCCGCTATCTCGACAACAACTCGAACCGCAAGGGACGGCCGAACGAGAACCTGGCGCGCGAGGTCATGGAGCTGTTCAGCCTGGGCGAAGGTGAGTACACCGAGGACGACATCAAGGAAGCGGCGCGCGCACTGTCCGGGCACACCGCGGGCCTGGACGGCAAACACCGCTTCGTCCCGCGTCAACACGACTTCGGCGAGAAGACGATCCTGGGCGTGACCGGCAAGCACGACCTGGACGACCTGGTGAACATCCTGTTGGAACAGGACGCCTGTCCGCGCTGGATCGTCCAACGCCTCTTGACGTACTTCGAAGGGGCGACTCCCACGCTCGACCGCGTCGAGACCTACGCGCGCATCTTCGAGGAGAACGGGATGGAGCTGCGCCCGACGCTGCGGGCCCTGTTCGAGGATCCGGCCTTCTATCGCCCCGCGATCGTGGGGGCCAAAGTGCTGTCGCCGATCGACTACCTGGTCGGCCTCAACCGTCGCCTCGAGAGCACCGCGGCGCCGTTGGTCGTCAGTCAGGGCGCGGCGACCCTCGGACAGAAGTTGTTCGATCCGCCCAACGTGAAGGGGTGGGAGGGGGGCTTCGCCTGGATCAGCACCTCGACCCTGATGCAGCGCGGCAACCTGGCCGGAATGATGCTCGGCGTCATCGACATGTCCGACCTGCGCAGCGACGAGGAACTGGACGAGATGATGGAGTCGATGGACGAAGCGTCCATGGATGACGAGATGCAGATGGACGATGCCGCGACGCCACCGCAGCGGGCGCGCAACGAGATGGCGGTCATCGCGCGTGCGATGTCGAGGTTCGAGTACCGACCGCGCCTGAACCTGCGCGCGCGCCTGACCCAGGCCGACGCGGATACGGATGTGAAGGTCGTCGACCTGATGTTGCACGAGTTGCTCGCCATCGAGGTCCCGGCAGAATCGGCCGGCCCCCTGGTCACCTGGTTCCAAGCGGAACGCGAGGCCATGGAGATTCCCGAGAAGGCCGTGTTGCGCGGGCGCCGACGTGGCGTCGAAGACCTGCTGCGGCGCCTCGCCCACAAGATCCTCTCCCTCCCCGAAGCCCAACTGGGTTGAGTGCCATGAATCCCATCCAACGCCGCCAATTCCTGACCACCGGTGCCGCGCTCTTCGGGGCCGCTCTGGCTCCCACCTCGATCGTGTTCGGCGCGCGCGCGTCCCGTGGCGTGGATCCGACCTTGGTCGTGATCCAGCTCTCGGGTGGCAACGACGGGCTCTCGACCGTCGTGCCCTACGCCGACCGCGTCTACAAGAAGGCGCGCCGCCAGACGCTGATCGCCGAGGACGACGTCCTGAAGATCGACGAGCGCTTGGGCCTGCACCCCAGTCTTCAGCGCCTCCACAACCTGCACGCATCGGGCAAGTTGGCGATCGTCGAAGGCGTGGGCTACCCCGACGGGATCCGGTCGCACTTCAAGTCGCTCGAGGTCTGGCACACGGCCCGAGCGCGTGGTCGTGTCACGGGGCCGGGTTGGTTGGGGCGCCTGGCCGAGGGCGGCCTGAAGGTCGAATCCCCCGACCCCGAGCTCGTCGTCCACCTGGGCCAGAGCGCGCCCTATTCGGTGCATTCGAGCGAACATCCGGCCGTTGCGCTCGCCTCCCCGACTTCCTACCGCTGGTTCGGGGACACGCCCGGGGTCGAGATCGTCTGCGAGCATCAACCGACCGCGGAACCGAATCCTGCGACGTCCGGACGGGACGACGCGCTCGCCAAGATGCGAGGCGTCATGCACGACGCGCAGGCATCGTCCCTGGAGATCCGCGCCGCGGCCGCAAGGTACAAGCCCAAGGCCGAATACCCGCGGACACCGTTCGGCGCTCAGCTCCAGGACGTCGCCTCGTTGATCCACGGCGACCTGGGAACGCGCGTGATCTCGACGTCCTTGGGCGGTTTCGACACGCACTCGAACCAGAAGGGCCGACACGACAACCTGATGGGCACGCTCGATCCAGCGCTCGGCGCGTTCCTGCAGGACCTGAACGGGACGCCCGAGGGACGCAGCACGATCGTCGTCGTCTTCAGCGAGTTCGGTCGACGCGTCCAGGAGAACGGATCGCGCGGCACCGACCACGGCATGGCCGGACCGATGTTCGTCATGGGGCACAACGTGAAGGGCGGTCTCTACGGCAAGGCGCCGTCGATGACCGAACTCGACAAGGGTGATCTGAAGTTCACAACCGACTTCCGCAGCGTCTACGCGACGGTGTTGGACGAGGGCTTGGGGGTGAATTCGAAGGCCGTGCTCGGGAAACGGTATCCGCGACTCGGGTTCCTCGCCTGAGCGAACGTCCGGACCAGCGATTCGGTCGGCGAGGGCCGCCCCCCGTTCGGAAACGGGGGGCGGCCCTCGCTGCGATCGAGGTGCTGTGATGGCCGGGACGTTCGAGGGGGCTCAACCGTGATAGAAGCGTTCTTCCACGATCTTGCCGTCACGCCAGCGACTGCGGGCCACCTGGGTCATGGTGACGTCGTCGCCCGCGTGATCGCGGAACCGGAACGTCGACTCGACGAACGAGACGTCTTCATGGACCGCGATCGCGTGGACGTCGTAGCTCTGCACCTCGGCGATGCCCTCCAGGAACGCCACCTCCCGCAAGCGATTGGCCTCGTGGCCGATCACCGGTTCGGTCAGGTTCTCCTGCATGACGATGTCGTCGGCGTACAACTCGTCGAAGGCTTGGAGCAGTTCCCCGCGTGCGATGCGAGCATGCAGGTCTTCGGCCAGGTCACGTGTCTTGGTTCGGGTGGTCATGGTCTTGGTCTCCGGGGAATCAGGTGGCGAGAGCGCGAGATCCGGCGCTGCTCGTGGAAGGTGCGATGCGAGCGAACCGTCCCGGTCCGGACACGGCGAGGGCGAACGAGACGACCGCGAGGGTCAGGGGGTATTCCATGCCTCCACTCTGGCTGTTGAACCCGGAGTGAGCGCTGAACGCGGCCACGAACATGGTCATGGCCAGAGCGAACGCCGCGGGACGGGCCAGCAGGCCCAAGCCGAGCAGGAGGCCTCCGATCAGTTCCGTTCCCCCTGCCAGGACGACGCTGGCCGTAGGGAAGGGCATGCCGATCTGCTCGAAGAATGTGGCAGTGCCCTCGATGCCGTAGCCGCCGAAGACCCCGAAGAGCTTCTGGCTACCGTGAAACACGAAGACGACGGCGAGCATGAGCCTGATGACGAGCAGGCCGGTATCGGGTGAGGGTTTGATGTGGATGAGTTTCATGTGTGTCTAGGTTTTGGTTGTTTGAACAAGTATTTGAGTCTGTGGTCTGCATGTCTTGCATGCAGGTGATCAGGGCAGGAGCTTCAAGAGCAGCGCCTCGAGCTGATTCAGCTCGGTGGAGGAGAGTGGCTTCATCTGCTGGCTGTGAAGCTCCAGGGTCGGCGCAGCCAGCCTTCGGCACCGTTTGCGACCATCCGGCGTCACGGAGACGAGCACGACCCGACGGTCCTCCTCGCTCCGGCTGCGTTCGATGAGTCCTTCCTTCTCCATGCGGTCCAGGAGCCGCGTCACGTCCGGGACCCGTTGAATGAGGCGCTCCCCGACGGTTTGACACGGGATGGGCCGCTTGGCGCCGATCAGGATCCGCAGGACGTTGAATTGCGTCGTCGTGAGCCCCGCGGACTTGAAGAGGCCTTGGAGGTCACCGTTCATCCGGTCTTGGACGCGAGCGATCGCCAGGTAGGCGTCGCGGGAGAGTTCCGGGCGTGTGCGGCTCATGCACGTACTGTTCGTCATCCCGATCATTGTTGCAACAAGTAATTGCTGGAAATGGGGGCGAGGGTGCCGAATCGCCGTTCTGGATGCAGCAGGAGGGGCAGGTCGTGACGAACCTGCGGTTCACGCCGCGCGCAGCATCGTGTGCAGGCGCATGATCGCGTTCCGGTCGAACTCGAGGCCCAGACTCGGGTACGCCTCCGGGAACGAGGCCCAGCGATGGGCGGCCCAGTGCTCCTGGAGCACGCGCGGGTCCGGTTCGCCGACGCAGGGGTAGCCGAAGCACCATTCGAAGACGTCCTCGTCGCCGACGGTCCAGCGTGCGGGCGCGCCGAGGTCCAGCGGTGTGGCCTGGGGCGGCAGTCCCGTGTCCTCGAACACGCGCCGCTGCACGGCGGCCTCGATCTTGTCGCCGAACCCCAGTGCCCCCTGGACCGGGCCCCAGAGGGCATCGAAGCCTTGAGCCGGCTTCAGCAGCAGGTAATCCGGTTCCGCGGTGTCGTGGCGGTAGAGGAAGACTTTGATGCGGTGCAGGAGTTCGCTCATGGCGTGAAGGGGGACAGCCGGAGGGAGGGTCCCATCCGAACCCCTCCATTCGTATCGTACCGATCGCGGTGCGTGCGCTCACGCTTTCGACCGACGCCTCGATATGGATCACCCCACCCTCGATTCCACCCTGCAGCGGCTGCATGCGCGCATCGATTGGGAGAAGCGCGGACGTCATGACATGCGGGTCGACGTCGCTCCGGCGCGCGATCTCTTGCAAAGACTCGGGTCTCCGCACCGCGCCTGGCGTGCGATTCACGTCGCGGGGACCAAGGGCAAGGGCTCGGTGGCTGCTGGCATCGCGGCCGGGCTCGAGGCCTCCGGACTGCGTACCGGGCTCTACACGTCGCCGCACGTCGAACGGATCCACGAACGCGTGCGCATCGGCTTCGCGCCTATCGAGGACGCGCCCCTGGCCAGCGCGTTGACGCGCACCCTGGACGTGCGCGAGCAAGCGGAGGTCGAAGGCACGCCCGCGGGCGGCGCGAGCTGGTTCGACCTGGTGACGTGCGCCGCGTTCCTCGCCTTTGCCGAAGCGAACGTCGACGTGGCCGTCGTGGAGGTCGGCCTCGGGGGACGCCTCGATTCGACGAATGCACTGATTCCGGAACTGTGCGTGATCACCAACATCGACCTCGAGCACACCGACGTGTTGGGTTCGACGCGAGCCGCGATCGCGGGCGAGAAGGCGGGCATTCTGAAGGCCGGCGTGGATCTCGTGCACGGGGTCACCGCGGTCGCGGGCGACGATCCTCGCAAGGCCGTCGAGGCTCGAGCCGCAGAGTTGGGCATCCAGGTCCTGCACGTTCCCATGAACGGGACGATGCACCAGGACAACGCGCGTCTGGCGCGGGCGTGCTTGGACCGACTGGGAGCTCTGGGTTGGACCGGCTCGAGCGGTCGGCCGATCACCCCAGAATCGTTGACGGACGAGGTCCTGGCCGCCCACCGCCTACCGGGTCGGGCCGAGTTCCGCAGCCTCGCGGGCGTGCCGGTGGTGCTGGACGGCGCCCACGTCCCCAGCAGCCTGGCGCGCCTCATGTTGGAGCTTCGCGGGCGGGCAACCCTGCCTGGGACCCCCCAGGTGGTGCTCGCCGTGGCCCGGGACAAGGACGCCTCAGGCCTGCTCAAGGCCATGGGAACGGCGGTCGATAGGGTTTTCTGTACGTCCCTGGACAGCGGAATCCACCTCGGAGCCGACCGGCTCACCGACCTCGCACGCGAGGCCCGGTACGACGGGGTGGAGGAGGCCGACCCGGTGCGTGCCGTGGTTCGGGCCTGTGACCGAGCGGCGGCCAGGGGTGGTTGGGTCCTCGTGACGGGCTCTCTCTACCTGGTCGGTGCCGTTCGAGCAGCTCTCGACCCGCCGCAACCAAGCTCATGCTGACTCTCACCTCCGACGTTCTCCTCACCGATGCCTTCCTGATCAAGGGCAACGTCGAGAACAAGTACACGCGCCTGTCGAAGTTGTTGGACGAGCACGGCAGGAAGTTCCTGCGCGTGCGCGACGTCACGCTGATCGACCTGAACTCCAAGGAGCGGATCCAGACACCGCTCCTGCACGTCAATCTGGACCAGGTCCTGATCGCGCACGAGTTCCTGGACGAAGCGGGGGATCACCCACGCGCCGAACTGGCGCGCGAGCAGTGCGACGACCTGCAACGGGTGCGCGTGTTCTACACGGGCAACCTGAACGTCGAGGTCGCGGGCGAGGTGCGCCCGTCCGCGTACGAGAGCACCGACGAGGCGACGCGACGCTTCTTCGTGATGCGGGATCCCAAGCTGCGGGGCTTCAAGCACGCCGAGGATCAGGACCTGAAGGGTCTGCTGCACCTGCCCTACCTGATCCTGAACAAGGACCGGTTGGCGTACGTGTACGACTTCAACTAGGAGCCTGTCCGAGAGTGACGGAATCGGCACTCCCGGGCGCCTGACTAGAACAGCGGTCCGTCCGGCTCGATCGGGTCGTTGTTCACGACCTCGGGATTCATCTCGTCGAGCATCTCGACGTAACTCGCATAGCGTGACGACGCCAAACGCCCGTCGTCCACCGCGTCCCACACCGCGCATTCCGGTTCGTGGTCGTGCGTGCAGTTGGGGAACCGGCAGTCGTTCGCGAACGCCTCGAAGTCGGGGAACAGGTCCCGCAGCTCGGCCGCGTTGACGTCGTACAGTCGGAACACGCGAATGCCGGGCGTGTCGATCGCCCAGCCGCCCACGTCCAGATGGTGCAGTTGGCTGTACGACGTGGTGTGACGCCCGGCTTTCCAGTACTTGCTGACCTTGCCCTCGCGGATGTTCAGCCCGGGCTGGATGCGGTTGAGCAGCGTCGACTTGCCGGCACCGGACGCGCCGTAGAACACGGACACGCGATCCTTCATCCGCGCGCTCAACTCCTGGACGCCGCGACCGTCCAGGGCGCAGGAGCGAATGACGTCGACACCGGACGCGACGTAGGTGTCCTCGATCGCGTCGAGTTCGTCCGGGTCCACCAAGTCGATCTTGTTCAGCACGAGGATCACCGGGATCTCGTGCCACACGCAGGCGGCCATGATGCGGTCGGTGCGGTTCGACGAGAAGCCAGGCTTGGACAGCGAGCCGATGACGAACAGCTGATCGACGTTGGCGACCAGGACCTGCTCGCGCGGGTCGTGGGCGGAGGCGACGCGACGCTTCTTCGTGATGCGGGATCCCAAGCTGCGGGGCTTCAAGCACGC
>JAJDEX010000401.1 GCA_029259575.1 Planctomycetota bacterium
GGTTGCGCACCGTTCGGGATCGACGGTTCGATCGCGCACACGGGGCCGATGGGTGACGCGATGTTCGTGCACCTGGACGCCGGCCGCGCTTGGGGCGAGGACGGCGACTCGATGTTCGTCGCCGCGCTGCACGAACTCGGACACGTGCTGGGGTTGGGGCACAGCATGGATGCCGACTCGGTCATGGCCCGCGATGAACGTCACGCGACCATCCAATCGATGGACTGGGCGGGAATCCACTCGCTGTATCGACGCGACACGATCCTTCCCGGCAGCCTCGCGATCCAACGGCAGCAGGACGACGAACAATGGGTCTCGATCGGCATGATCGAAGGAGTCGCGCCTTCGAACATCACCCGTTGGAGCCTGTTCGACACCGATGGAGATGGCGCCGACGAGTTGCTCGTCTGGCGCGTGGACGGAATGGGTCATGACGACCTGATGATCTACGTCTTCGAGTCTTCACCCGACGGATCGGGTCCACGACTGGCCGCAACGCGAGGGCCGTTCCTCAACGCCGCACGAGGTGGCGAGGTCTACCTCGAGGACCTCGGGAATGGGCAGCGCTTCTTCACCATCTCCCGCTACGAACTTCGGGCAGGCACCCCACTTCTACGGGTGCGGCAATTCAGCGATACCGGTGGACTCATCAAGCCGTCCCCACAAGCCGTGCTGGAACGCGAGGCGGACCATGCGTATCGCGACGGGTACCCGACGTTTCGTCCCGAAGGCGATCTGGACGGTGACGGCGTCCTCGAGCGCGTCCGAGAGATCCCATGAACGCGGGCCGGGTGGCCGTCGCGCTCGACCGTCCAGGGCCGCCGTCTCGGCCTTCGTGATCGGTCGGTGGCCCTGCCGTCGAAGAACGTCCGCCAGGTGATCCCCGCATCCACGTTCCTCCATTGGAAGGACTCGGGGTCACGATTGGAGGGGAGCGAGTCTGGAACCATGCCGCGGAGTGCGTCACGACGGCGAAACCACGCTCGGAACGACCGGGGAGCGCGGCAACGCCCGGCCTCCTACCAGGACGGTGGACGTCGATCCTGGCTCCGACTTCCCTTTGCCCCCGAAACCACTATTCTCGGCGCCGTGCAGTGGACGAACAAGCTGGCCGGATGGTCGATCGCGGGGATCATGCTCCTGTGGCGCATGACGATACGCGTGCGACGCGAGAACGATCGACGGCAAGAATTCCGGTCGAGCGGTCGCGGGGCTGCGGTGGCCTTCTTGCATGCACACCAGATCGCCGCCCTCTTCGCGTTCCCCCACTCGAAGGCCATGGCCCTGATCTCCCGCTCACGGGACGGCGATCTGATGGTCCCGGCGATGAAGCTCTTCGGAGTCACACCGGCGCGCGGATCCACCGGCAAGAACAAGCGGGACAAGGGCGGCGCCGCAGCCTTCATCCAGATGTCCAAGTATGTGAGGTCCGGCGAACTCGCGTACGTGGCGGTCGACGGACCCCTGGGACCGCGCAACAAGGTCCACGGCGGCGTCGCCAAACTCGCGACGAAACACAAGACGGTGATCATTCCGATGGTGATCATCCCGACGCGCTACTGGGTCGTCGAGAAGAACTGGGACCGTCTGCAGATCCCCAAGCCGTTCAGCAAGGTCACCGCGTACTTCGGCGACCCGATCGAGGTCGAGGGGCGCACATCGGACGAACTGTGCGCTGTGACCGAACAGGCCCTGCTCGACCTGGAAGAACGGTACGACCCCGCCGAAGCCGAAGCGTGCCGAACGTCGCTGCGCGAACGCGCGCACTGAGAGATCCGCCGACTAGAACGTGGCCTTGAGTACGTTCGAGAAGTTGGCGGTATCGCCGGGTGTCACGACCTGGTCGCGATACCACAACTGGAAGTACCAGGTGTCCCCGGGGACGATCGTCTGGCCGGGTGGCGTGAACGGCAGTTCGAGCGGTACGTCGAACCCGTATCCCGCCGTCGAAGGTGCCGTCCCGGAGATGTTCCGGAAGTCCCCGTTCGCGTCGAACTGCCCCAGAGAGTCCAGTTGGTTCAACCCTTGGTTGCCTGCGATCTGGGAGTTGTAACGCCCCATCGGAAGATCGAGGCAGAGCACGCCGTTGAACAGGACCGACCCGGAGTTCGCCCCAGCTGAGACCAGGACGAAACCGAAGGCTGAAGCCGGACCGTTCGCTGCGTCCAAGTGCAACGGGAACATCAACGTTGACGCGTCGTAGCTCGGGCCCAACGTGACGTAGCCGCCTTGGAAGTGTGCGTTCGCCGGATCGCAGAGGAGCTCGAAATCGGCGGTGCCGCCGCAGTTGCTCGCGCAGGTGATGGAGAGATCCGAGACCAGGGGCCCGGGGATCAATGTGCCCAGCTGAATGAGAAACGTGTCACCCACATCGACCGATTGGACCAGGAAGTCGACCATGCCCAGGCTCGACCCGATGCAGGTCGCATTGCACCCGGCGCCGACGTAGATGTTGAAAGCGGTCGTCGCGTTGGACGGCATGGAGAACCGATGGTCGCCGGCGTTCGTCGCCGTCCACTGATAGAACAGATCGTTCTGGAGCGTCAGTCCGGAGTTGCCGGGCAGGCACAGGGGATCGCCCGTGTCGAAGCCGCTGGTTGCGGCGCCGATGGAATGGATGGGGATCATCCCCGGGCCGGCGATCGGCTCTGCCGTATCGCAGGTGCTGTTCTGAGGAACGGGGACGGGAGGTCCGACGTTCAGCACGCCCGGGCCCACGGACGCAGCGTCCCAGCCACCGATCTGAATCAACACCGTGTCCCCCGTGAGCAGACCGTTGAGCACCAACAAGGGTGCCGTGCCTCCCGAGCCGTCCTCGTCGAAGTCCAGGCAGAGCGCTGCGCAGTCACTTCCGTCATAGGCAGCCATGCGTGCATTGGCGGTGGTCCCGATGGTGTCGAACTGCCAGGGCCCGTCCGCAGTTGCGGTCCAGACGAAGAACACGTCCCGGTTGTGATCGACACCAGCGCACGGAGCCCCACCGTTGCCGTCGAAGCCCGACGGTGTGGAGATGCTCGAATCGAATCCGAAGCTTCCCGCGCCGGAAATGGCCTCGGGGGTTGCACAAGAATCGTTGGGCGGTGGCGGAAGCGCCGTTTCGACAGTCAACTCGCCGTCCGTCGGAACGACCGCGCCCGGGATCCAGTCGCCGACCTGGACCAGGTAGGAGTCCCCGGGCTGAATGCCGTGCACAACGAAGGATCGGCCGCTGGTGCTGCAGGAATCGTTAGAGCCCGTACCGACACAGGTTGCCGCACAGTCCGCACCCAAGTGAACGGAGATCACCGGAGTCGTCTCCTCCCCGCACGTCTTGAATCGGCGGCTTCCCGCCGCGGTGGCCGTCCAGACGAAGAACAGATCACGCTCCATCGGACCCGATGATGCCTGGGAACACCCAGCCGGATTCCCTCCGTCGAACGCGGTGGTCGTATGTCCGGTGCGCGTGTACGTCCAGGTGCCGAGGCCCGCGATCGGTTCGGGGGACGAGCACGTGTCGTTGGCGAGAGCATTGGGGACCGCGATGATCTCGAGCGCGCCAACTCCAGGAGGCCCGATCGACCCTCCGATCTGGATGAGCACCGGCTCGTTGGCAGGCAACGTCACACTTGCGACGGATCCCGCGAGACAGCCGGTGGCCGAGTACTCGAGGCACAGCGCAGTACAATTGGAACCGCTGTGCAACGAGATCACCGAATTCGACAACACGCCACACGTGCTGAAGACGAAGGTCCCTGCGGAAGGCGCGTTCCAGGACCAGAACGTGTCCCAAGCCGTCAAGGGGACGCAACCGTTCGGGCCACCGCCTCCGTCGAAGCCGCTGCTCGTGGTCGTGGGCGGAGCGAAGTTGAACGAACCCGTCCCGACGATGATGTCGGGCGAGGTGCAATCGTCGGACTGGGCGAAGGCGGGGCAGGCGAACAGGATCAACGCTGCGGCGAGTGCACGTTCTCTCATGAAATCCACTTGAAGAGACGAACCCCTGCCAGGGGAAGTTCGTGGATGCCTCTGGTTTACACGGATTCAGCAAGGATCGCAATCCACGACGGACGTCGGATCACTCATGAAAACGTGATGACAAACGCACACCCCTGTGCGGCTTTGCTCGTCCGTCGAATACAGATCCAACCCTGAGTGGAACTGTGCATGACGAGCGCGATGCGCGATCGATATGGCCCTGCCCACGACGGTCAGGGAAACACGACCCCGATCAGGTTCGAGAAGTTCGCCGAGTCGCCGGGCGTCACGATGATGTCGCGGTACCAGACCTGGAAGTACCACGTCTCGCCGCTCTGGATCGACTGACCTGCGGGTGAGAACGGGAGGTCGAAGGGAACGTCGAAGCCACGTCCACCGGTCGACGGCGCGCTGCCGGAGATGTTCTGGAACTCGCCCGCCCCGTCGAACTGGCCCAAGGAGTTGAGCTGCGGAAGGCCCTGATTGGTGGCGATCTGCGGGTTGTAACGTCCCATCGGCAGGTCGAGGCAGAGCACGCCGTTCAGGACGTTCATGCCCGCATTGGGCGTGGCCGAGACGAGCACGAATCCGAACTCGCCGCTGGGGCCGTCCGTGGCATCGATGTGGAAGGGGCTCCCGGCGAAGGCGTGGTGATAGCTGGTGTTCAGCTTCACGTAATCACCCTGGAAGTGATCGCTCGCGGGATCGCACAGCACGCTGATCGGGGAACACGCCGAGGCGCACTCGATGATGAGCGTGTTCGGACCTGCCCCGGGATCGATCTCTCCGACCTGGATCAGGATCGGGTCGCCCTCGGCCAAGTTCACGAGCGTGATGTTCGGGTTCACGAGGTCGCTCTCCAAGCACGTCGCGGAGCATCCGTCGCCCGCGTGCAGGTTGAGCGCCGCGTCCTGGCCCACGATCCGGATCGTGTAGCTGCCGCTCATGGGCGCCGACCATTGGAAGAACAGATCGTCCCACACGGGGATGCCGGAGAATCCGGGCAAGCACGAGGGCGAGCCTCCGTCGAAGAGCGTCGTGGTGGTCCCGACCGGCGCATACGGGAACGACCCGACGCCGCTGAGCGTCTCGGCCGTCGCGCAGGTGTCGTTCGTGGAAGGCGGGAGCGGGATCGATACGTTGAGCGCGCCGGGACCGACGGAGGAAGCGTTCCACCCACCGATCTGCACCAGCACCGTGTCCCCCGCGATCATCCCCATGAGGTCGATCCGAGGTGAGACCCCGTCGGCGCTGTCCTCGTCGAAGTCGATGCAGGTGGCCGAACAATCAGCACCGTCGTAGATGGACATCCGCGTGTTCGCGCTGGTGCCGACGGTATCGAACTGGAAGTCGCCGTTCGCGGTCGCAGTCCACACGAAGAAGACGTCGCGGTTGTGATTCACGCCGACGCAGGGCGCAGCGCCGTTGCCGTCGAAACCCGAGTCCGTCGAGGTGGATGAGTCGTACGGGAAGGATCCCAGGCCGCTGGCTGCGGTCGGGGACGAACATGCGTCGTTCGCCGGAGGCAACGGCGCTGTCTCGACCTCGAGGATGCCGCCGGTGGGGTAGACCGCGAACGAGTCCCAGTCGCCGAGTTGCAGAAGAACCATGTCCCCCGTCAGAACGCCGTGCATGAGGACCTCCTCGCCGGCGAAGCTGCACGGGTTGTTGATCGAATCCGTGATGCAGGTCGCGCTGCAGTCCGAGCCGAGGTGCGCCGTCAGGACGACCGAACCCAGCTCACCGCACGAGAGGAACCGATAGCTGCCGTCGGCGAGCGCGGTCCATGCGAAGAACAGGTCGCGGATCACCGGACCCGCGGTTCCCTGGGAGCACGCTGCCGGATTGCCGCCATCGAAGCCGCTCGACGTGAGACCGGTGCGGGAGTACGGCGTGCTCCCGATTCCGCTGATCTGGATCGGAGCCGCACAGTCGTCCGAAGCGGGCGGGGGCGGCAACAGCGTGATCACGAGATCCCCGGAGCTCGGTGCGTTGAAGAGGGCGCCCACCTGGATCAGCACCGGCTCGCCCGCGGGCAGCGTGACCTCGACGGCCGCTTGCGAACCACAGTTGTTGTCGTCGTAGGCGAGGCACAGCGCGCCGCAGTCCACGCCGCTGTGCAACGACAGTTGTGAGTTGAATCCCGCGCCGCACAGGCTGAAGCTGTACGTACCTGCGGCCGGTGCGTTCCAGGTCCAGAACAGGTCGCGCGCCGCGGTCGTCGAACATCCGGCTGCGCCGCCACCTCCATCGAAGCCGGAGCCCGTGGCGAACAGCATCGAGAAGGCGAAGGACCCGGTACCGACGATCGGGGGCGGGGCCGCGCAATCATCGGATTGAGCGAAAGCGGGACCGGCGAGCAGGA
>JAJDEX010000402.1 GCA_029259575.1 Planctomycetota bacterium
ATCATCGACGGGCCCGGCAGCGCGATGTCGGATGCGTTCGTGTTCACCGACGCGCAGTCGGCGGTCGAACAGCTCATCTCCCTGGCCGAACTGCTGGAGAGCCAGGGCCAGAGCATCGACTTCTACTCCATCCGCGAAGGCCTGCCACTCGACGCCTGGGGCGCCATGCTGGCAACTGCTCACGAAGCGGGGATGCAGGTCTGGGGGCCGAAGCCAGCGAAGGCCAGCCTGGCTCAGCTGTTGGCCTCCCAGCAGGACGGCGTGTTCGGGCTGGGAGCTCTGCTGCCGCCGGACACGCGTTGGGACCAGTTGGATGCGGTGAAGTTGGGCCAGAACGTGCAGGCGGTGGCCGAGTCGGGCCTCGCGGTGACGCCGATGCTCGGGGTCTATCAGCGCATGTTGCAGGAACGCGCGGATCGTCCGGACGAGCTCGATCTCCTCTCGCCGCACTACGAGGTGCGTTGGCAGGACGAGCGCGCGACCTGGGCCGGCGATCTGGGACACCCGGACGTGCGCCTCGGACTGCAGACGTCGCTGGACGTGCAACGCGGCGTGTTGCGACGCTTGCACGAATCGGGCGCGCGGCTCGTCCCGGGCACCGGTTCGCCCAATTCGTGGCTCGTCCCCGGGCGGGCGCTGCACGATGAATTCGATCAATGGGCCGAGGCGGGCATTCCTGCTGCCGCAATCCTGCATGCGGCGACCGCCGGTGCTGCGGAGGCCCTGGGCATGGCGGACCAGCGGGGTTCGTTGCAGGTCGGTCTCGTGGCGGACCTGGTCGTCCTGGGGCTGGATCCGACGACCACCATCGCGGCGCTGCGCGAGCCCGAGATCGTCGTCGTGCGAGGTCGCGTCCTCGAGCGCGATCAACTGCTCGAGGCGCTCGGTTCGATCGAGGACCTGCAGGCCAAGGTCCGCGAGGACCTCGCGGCCCCGCTCGAAGTCGCGCCGCCCGAGATGCCGACCGGGGAGCTCGTGATCTCGGGCACCAGCCAGATCCAGGCGCACGGCCTGCGGTTGGGCGTCGAGAGCTGGGCCGTCGTCGAGCGTCCGGACGGGAATTTCGCCTACGGCAGTCGTCTGGTGACTCCGGCCACCGCCGCCAGCGTCGGCAACGAGGTCCACGTGATCCAGGAGGTCGGCGCCGGTCGCCTCCTGTCGTTCGACGTGACGTACTACCCCGATCTGAACGAGCGCGCGATCCTCAGCACGCTCGAGAAGGAGAGCCGCGTCGTGACCGTCAAGGGCCGGCTCGTCGGCGCCAACGCCCAGATGCAGATCGAGCGACGCAAGGGCGGCATCTTCATCGAGAACAAGGCCTCGCCCATGACCCTCGCGGCGTTGTCGAGCAGTCCGACCATGGCCGGCCTGATCGCCGCTCGGCACTTCCCCGGCGACCCGCTGGACTCGTACGTGCTGTCCTTCGAGGGCGAGGACCTGACCCCGTTCATGGACCGCTGGCGGTTGCGGATCCAGGACGACATCCAGGTCGTCCTGATCGGGACCAGCCTCGGCTGGCACCAGTTCGGAGTGCGGGCCGATGGCACGCCCGTCTTCGGTCGCACCCGCGTCGGGAACGCGCACACGATGCTGGTTCCCGAGAACGTCGTGGTGCACCGCGATGGGGGACTCGAGATGCGCTCCAAGCGCGTCATGCTCGAGGCCGAGGTCCAGGACGGCAACGCACCAGGCGCCAAGGACGACGCCGTTCCCGTGGAAGCCGGCGTGGATCGCGAGGACGGCTGAACGTGGACCTGGAACTGGAAGAGGACGCCGACGAGGCCGAGCGCGACGCCCCCGCCCTCGAGGACGGGCGGTGTGTCAGCGACCTGAACCGTGACGTCCCCGTCGCGGGCGCGGGCGAGTTCGCACCGTTGCAGCTGGGGCCGCTCCAGGTCTGGCCGCCCGTGGTCTTGGCGCCGATGGCCGGGGTCACGAACCTCGCGTTCCGCAGCATGTGTCGCGAGTACGGGGCCGGGTTGTACGTGTCCGAGATGATCACGGCGCGTGGGTTCCTGATGGGCAACCGCCTGACCACGCTGCTCGCGTCCTCCAGTCCCGACGAGAAGCCGCGCTCGGTCCAGGTGTACGGCACCGATCCCAAGGACCTGGGCGAGATGGTCGCCGCGCTGGTCGAGGAGGGCGTCGATCACCTCGACATCAACTTCGGTTGCCCCGTTCCCAAAGTCACGAAGAACGGCGGAGGCAGCGCGATCCCGGTCAAGCCGCGGCTGGTCGAACGACTCGTGCGGGCGATGGTCTCGAACGCGGGCGACGTTCCGGTGACGGTCAAGATGCGCAAGGGCATCGACGAGGACTTGATCACGTTCGAGGACGCCGCGCGCGCCGCTGAATCGGCCGGCGCATCGGCGGTCGGCCTCCACGCGCGCACCGCGGCCGAGTTGTACTCCGGAAACGCGGACTGGGCCGCGATCGCGCGCTTGAAGAGCATCCTGACCGTGCCCGTGCTGGGCAACGGGGACATCTGGGAGTGCTGGGACGCGCTGCGCATGATGCGCGAGACCGGTTGCGATGCCGTGATCATCGGCCGCGGCTGTTTGGGACGCCCGTGGTTGTTCGGGGAACTCGTCAGCGTCTTCAACGGCGAGCAACCCGCCAATCCGCCCAACTTCGGCCAGATCGCCGACATCCTGCTCGATCACGCGCGACGCCTGTCGGACCTGTTCGGCTCCGAGATGGGGATTCGCCAGGTCCGCAAGTGGACGACCTGGTACACGAAGGGCTTCCGCAACTCCGCCGCCGTGCGCGGCCTGCTGACGCGCGTGAACACGTTCGAGGAACTGGACGCCCTGTTGCAGCAGATCGATCGCGACGAACCGTTCCCGCGCCAGGCCCTGCGCATGGGGCGCGGCAAGGGGACCAAGCGCCAGAAGGTCCGGTTGCCCGAGGGCTACCTGGATCAACGCGATGACGACACGCCGCCGAAAGGACCGCACACCCTCGAGGAGATCCGTGCCTGGGAACGGGCGTTGAACGGCGGTTGATGGACACCACGAACCAGAGCGGCTGGAACGCCGAAGTCCTCGTCGTGGGCGCCGGCGCCGCAGGTCTTTGGGCCGCGGCCCGTGCGGCGCGTGGCGGACGCGATGTGTTGTTGCTCGAGAAGACGCCGCGCACCGGCACCAAGGTCCTGGCCAGCGGCGGAACCCGTTGCAACCTGACGACCACGTTGAGCGTCGCCGAAGCCGCCAAGCTGTTCCGGTCGAAGGGCGAGCGGTTTCTGCGTCCCGCCTTCCAGAACCTGCCGCCGCAAGCCGTCCGCGAGCGCTTCGCGGAATGGGGCGTTCCGACCGAGGTCGCGCCGCTCGAGAAGATCTTCCCGACCAGCGGTCGCGCCAAGGACGTGCGCGATGCGATGGAGCGCGAGGCGCGCAGTGCGGGGGTGCGCATCGAGCTCGATGCCGCCGTGACCGGACTGCGCCGTGATGGGGACGTCTGGTCGGTCCAGGTCGAGGGCGACCGTGTCGCTCATGCGCCGCATGTCTTGCTGTGCCCGGGTGGGCAAAGCGTCCCGAAGTCCGGCACGACCGGCGACGGCTATGGTTGGTTGCAGTCGCTGGACCTTCCGCTGATCCCGCCGGTGCCGGCGCTGGTCCCGTTGACGACCGAAGCCAGCTGGGTGCACGCCTTGACCGGCATCGCATGGGCGGACGGCGAACTGCGCTTGATCGATCCCCGCGGCAAGGCGATCACGCGCAGGCGGCGCCCCGTGTTGTTCACGCACACCGGGCTGTCCGGGCCGGCGGCGATGGACCTCTCCGTACACGTCGCCCAGGCGCCGGACGCGGCGTGGTTCGTGCGTTTGGACCTGTTCCCCGACGAGGAGCGCGACACCTTGCGCGACCTGTTGATCGAGCTCGGCAATCTGCCCGGGAAGCCGTACCTCGGCCGACTCTTGCCTGCGGCGATCCCGAAACGGTTGTTGGCGGCCATCTGCGCGCAGGCTGGCTTCGACGAGGTTCCGCGACCATCCGAGATCGGACGCGCGGCACGTCACGAGCTGGTCGAAGCCCTGAAGGGCCTCGAGGTTCCGATCCACGGCACGCGCGGTTGGGATCTGGCCGAGGTCACCGCCGGCGGCCTCGATCTGCGCCGCGTCGATCCACGCACGATGCGCGTCAATGGCATCGAAGGCCTGCAGGTGTTCGGCGAGTTGCTCGACCTGGACGGCCCGATCGGCGGCCTGAACTTCCAGGCTGCCTTCGCGTGCGCCGAGCTGGCCGGCGGCTTCCTGGCGAACGACTGAGGCCCTGCACGCGGTTCCACGTTGGTCCTGCGCGTCGGTACACGTTGGTCCTGCGCGTCGGTACACGTCCGTCCTGCGCGTCGTCCCACGGCGCGCAAACGTTCGATGGGGGCCTCGCAAGCAGCGAAGCCCCCATCGTTGGTTCCGGAACAGGTCCGGGAGTCGAACTGGAATCAGTCCTGGCTGACGAGCGTGTCCCCACGCTGCGCGCCCTCTTCCATCGACGCGTCCCAACGACCGAAGCGCGCGGCTCCGTTCATGCGGGCACGGTGGAGGTAGGCGGCCTGGCCGTCGGCTTCCTGGTCGTCCTTGCCGCCCCACGCCTTGAGCGTCGGGGCTTGCAGGGCGCGGCCGTAGGAGAACGAAAGCTGCCAGGGGCGCAGTCCTTCGTCCATGCGGTTCATCGCGTCGAGATGCGCGGTGGCGAGCTCGTCGTCCTGGCCACCGGACAGGAACACGATGCCCGGCACAGCGGCGGGCACGTGCTTGCGGAAGCAGTTGACCGTGGCTTCGGCGACCTCGGTGACCGAGGCCTGGGTGTCGCAGCCGTAGCCCGACAGCACCATGTTCGGCTTGAGCAGCATGCCCGAGAGGTCGACGCCCTGGCGCACGAGCTCGTTGAAGGTCGCGTGCAGCGCGCGGCCGGTGGCGCAGGCGCTGGTCTCGATCGTGTGCGTGCCGTCCATCAGGACCTCGGGCTCGACGATCGGAACGAGGCCGGCCTCCTGGCAGAGCGCGGCGTAGCGCGCGAGCCCGTGAGCGTTGACGTCGATGCACGCCTGGGACGGGATGCCGTCGCCGATCGTGATGACCGCACGCCACTTGGCGAAGGTGGCACCCAGTTCGGCGTACTCGGCGAGGCGCTCGCGCAGGCCGTCGAGGCCTTCCGTGCACTTCTCACCGGCGTGGAGCGCGAAGTCCTTGGCACCCTTGTCCACCTTGATGCCGGACAGGACGCCCTGGTCCTTCAGAACGTCCACGAGGCGCTTGCCAGCGCGGGACGACTGGCGGAGCGTCTCGTCGAACAGGATGACGCCGCTGATGAATTCGCTGGCGCCGTCCGTGGTGAACAGCATCTCGCGATAGTTGCGGCGGTTGTCTTCGCTGGATTCGACCTGGATCGAATCGAAGCGCTTCTTGATGGTGGGGGCGCTTTCGTCGGCGGCAAGGATGCCCTTGCCTGCGGCGACGAGGGCCTGGGCCACGCTGGAGAGATCGGTCTGGCTCATGTCTGGGTACGGTTCGGCTGGGTTCGAACGGAATTCGTGGCGAATGTTCTATCCGATCGGCTCCTCAGCCGGATCCCCCAAGGGGAAAGCCTTTCGGATCGAGACTTCAGGGCCCTCCAGAGGCTTGCGGGAGACGGTGTTCCCGTTCCGTGCTCCACACGAGAACCCCATCGAGCGCCCCAGCTTCGCGGTTCAGTGCTTTCCGCCGGACCCGGTGGTGTCGTCCACCGGCGCGGGTTTCGGCGGATCCAGGGCACCCATTTCCTTGAGCACGGCGATCAGGACGGCGCGCACTTCGACCGCCTCGCGCAGCAAGGTCGCTTGTCGGCCCGCGGCCCGGCTGGCCATGTCCTTGTCCCGCTTGAGCAACTTGTCCTGGTCGGTGAACCAGCGCTCCCAGTCCTTGACCTTGCTGGTGTTCGGCCAGCCCCCCAGCACGCGCGGCGGGTCCGAGACGTGAGCTTCCCAGATGCCGTGCAGTCGGCCGATGCTTTGGTCGTAGCCGTCCCGCAGGACCGGATCGCCCTGGAAGTAGGTCCGCGTCAGGGCCGTGGCGAGGGCGCGCTGGCGCTGGATCGGCGTGAACCATTCCCCGAGGCGCTCGTAGAGCGAGTCCTGCTTCCGCTCGGCGACCGGGGCGACCCAGGTCTTCCAGTCGTCGGCCAGGGTGTGGACGATGCCCAGGCACTCCACGTCCGGCATCTCGAGGTCGCGGCCGGAGCACCAGGCGTCGTAGAGCGTGATGCCCGGGTAGGCCGTGCCGTTGCGATCGGCGTACAGGTGGCCGAACGCAGCGTGGACCTCGCGCTGCTTGCCGTCGTCGAGCATGCCGGTCAGGATCGCCTCGGCGAGGTCGAGTTCCGGAGGCGCACCCTTGAGGGCGTTGGCGAAGATGCGATCCGGGTCGTCCGGGTCACCCGTTTGCACGACGGTGCCCAGCGCCCAGTCGTAGTCCCAAGCGGAGTCGATGCGGCGCTCGGGAATGTTGGCCATCATCGTCTTCCGCTCGCGCGCCAGGGCGCTCGAGGACTCCTCGAGCTTCTTGCGGGCGATCGGTTGCGCGGGGCAGTGCTTGGCCGCGTCGAACACCGGGGCGGGCGTCTGCTTCGGCCACCTGCGTCGCCCGTGGGGGAGCGAGAAGAAGACGTGCCGCATGAGTTGGTTCTGGAAGGACTCGCGCCGGTCGATCTCGGCCTGGAACCATGCGATGGCTTCTCCCTTCTGGTCGGCGCTCATGCGCTGCCACGCGCGCGTCACGTCCGCATCGGTCGGACCGTCTTGGGCGACCGCACCCGGCGCGAGGACGCAGGCGATCCAACTCATCATCAGGAGCGTAGAACGAATCATCGGGGCATGATGCCACGTGATTCCACGCGGCGCAGTTCATGGAACGATCGAATTGCGAGCCGGGAGTGCGCTCTCCCTTGTGCCTGTAGCCCGTGCCAACGGACGCGCGTGAGTCTCGGCGCATCCTGAGCCACCAAAAAAAATGGGGCGGGACAAGCGTCCCGCCCCAGGCACAAGGCCGGCGTGCTACGAGAGCTCGCCGTTCGACGCTGCTGAGGGGGTGCAACGTCGATTGGAACCGGGTGTTTCCCGCGTGGGATTCCAGCCGCCCTCACCCACAAACCACTCACCGCACGTGCAGGTCGTGGGCGTCTTTGGGGAAAGGCGGGCGGGAGGGACCCCTTGGTCCCGGTTCCTACCGCACAGGACAACAGTACCGCCTCTTGGGCCGAATGACCCGTGGAAAGCGGAATCCCATTCCGGGACCCTTCCAGGGGGGTGCGCCCGCCGGCGCGGTCACGGTCCGGGAAGCCCGGGATCACGGGGTTCCAGGCGGCCCAGGTTCAGTCGCCGCCGCCGGACTTGGGACCCCTTCCCGGGCGCCTACGCCGCTTGCGACGCTTGCGATTGCGGGTCCGCTTGCGTTCCTGTTCGAGGTCCTCCTCGGTCGCCGAGCGTGCCCGCGTTTGGCGAGCCACCCAGCCCTCGTAGATGTCGCGGCCCTTGCCGCGAGCGTCCACACGTAATCCGAACAGGTCGAGGGACTCCTCGAAGTCCTCGGAGCGGGCGAACAGGAGCGGGCTGAAGCGCGGTCCGGGGGACTCGACGAAATACGGCTGGTTGGCGAGCAGGGTGCGCGCGCGGCCGAACTCCTTGCGGGACAATCGGGTGCGGATCGCCATCGGCTCGAGAACCTCCCACGCGACGTCGTCCTGATCCCCAGGCTCGCCGCGCATCGTCCGCGTATCGGGGTCGGACTCCCGCTCGACCAAGGGCTCGAAGAGGACGGCGATGCTGAGGGCCGTCGAAGGTTCGAAACCCTGGTGAACCTTGTTGTCGAGGGCTTCGAGCAAGCGCCAGAAGCGGTCGGAGTCCTCGCTGGTGCGCACATAACTGTCGAGGTGTGGCATGAGGACCTTGAGCGCACCGCACGCACGCAACATGCGGAACGCACCGAGCGCCGCGCCGGAACGCAGCAGCCGCAGGAGTTCTTCGAGCACGCGCGGAGGTGCCGCGCGTTCGAGGACCTGTGACTGAGCGCGCATCGCCTCCCACGTGGGTTCCTCGATCTCGAGGTCGAGGCGCGTGGCGAACTTGATCGCGCGCAGGATGCGAACCGGATCTTCGGCGAGGCGGATGTCGGGGTCGCCGATGGTGCGCAGCACGCGATCCTCGAGGTCGTCGAGCCCGTCGACGAAGTCCAGGATCTCCTCCTTGGCCGGATCGAAGAAGAGCCCGTTGACCGTGAAGTCGCGGCGACGCGCGTCCTGGCTGGCCGTGCCGAAGACGTTGTCCTCGGTGATCAGCAGATCCTCGTCGTCGTCCTTGGTCTCGGGCTCGCGTCGGAACGTGGCCGTCTCGATGATGTGCGTGCCGTAGTGGATGTGCACCAGACGGAAGCGTCGTCCGATGATGCGTCCGTTGCGGAAGAGCCGACGGATCTCCTGGGGGGTCGCGTTCGTGGCGACGTCGAAGTCCTTGGGGACGCGCCCGATCATCAGGTCGCGAACGCAGCCGCCGACGAAGTAGGCCTCGTAGCCGTGCCGTTGGAGTCGCAGGACGACGCGTTTGGCGTCCCGATCGAGCGCACCCGTGTCGATGGCGTCGGCCGCCTGTCGCAAGGGCTGCGGACCGGGCGCATCGGGGCGCCGGGAATCCCGTTGACGGGTCTCACGACTGGGGGGCGCGGGCGGTGCGCCCGAGCTGGCGTCCCGCGAGGGGCGATCGTCTCGGGACCGATTCCGGCCACCCCGGCGTTGTCCGCGCGGCCGTTTGGGCTCATCGTCCTTGGACGTTTCGCCGGAAGGGCGGGAGGATCTGCGGCGGGGTCGGGACATGGGAGGTGGATGGAACCTCACGCGAGGTCGCGCCAGCGTAACGGGCGGAGCTGTCCAGGAGGAGGCGTTCCGGTTCAAGGATCCCGCGAACCTGCTCTTGCTCGTGGCGAAGGGCCCCGGTAGGCTTCCGCGCCCGTGCAGGGGTGTAGCTCCAATTGGTTAGAGCGACTGATTCCAAATCAGTAGGATGGGGGTTCGTGTCCCTCCACCCCTGCCACCCTCCACCCACCCATGTCGACTTCCTCACCCTTCGAGACGCCCGGCAAGCGGGATCCCGAGGATGAGCAACCCGGCGAAGGTGAAACGGGCAAGGGCGGTCTCGCCAGCGGCGCGGCCGCGGACGACCTGGACGAGGACGCCCTCGAGGGCGCGGTCCTGGACGACGCCGACCTCGAGGCTTCGGGCCTGGACGAGGACGACCTGGAGGGGGATGACGACGACGATGGGGACGACGAGGACGACGGCGATGCCGACGACCCCGACGTCGCGGAGACGAGCACCCCCAAGTCGAAGAAGGTCGAGGTGGACGACGAGCCCGTCGCCCACCCGGACACGCCCGTCCCGACCAAGGCGAAGATGCTCGCCGCCCTGCAGTGGGCCTTCGAGGCGGAAGCCGACATCCCGCCCGAATTGCTGGAGCAGTTCGCCGACCATGCCCTGATGTTGCTCAAGGGCAACCGCGAGCAGAACCTGACCAAGTTCCTGGATCCCAAGGAACTCGCCGCCAAGGTCTACCTGGATTCCTGGCGCGTGACGCGTTTGGTGCCCCTGATGGCTACGCGCTTGCTGGACCTCGGTTCCGGCGGCGGCTTCCCGGGCCTTCCGATCGCCATGGCCGAGCCAATGTGCTCGATGGTGCTCAGCGAAGGCTCAGCCAAGAAGTCCGCGTTCCTGACGATGTGCATCGAGAAGCTGGCGTTGCGCAACGTCACCGCCGTGCACGAGAAGGCCGAGGAATTCCTCACCCGCGAACGCGTCAACACGGTCGTGGTCCGCGCGGTCAGTTCCGTCCGCGAGAACGTCCGCACGCTGCGCAAGGTGCGCCATGCGGTCAAGGACGTCGTGATGCTCAAGTCCCACTCGTGGTCGCGCGAGGTGCGCGCCGCGGAGCGCGAGGTCGAACGCCTCGGCTTCAAGCTGGACACCGTCTGGGAGCACGAGCTCCCCGGGGAGATGGGCCAACGCGCCATCCTGGTCTACCGCGCCCCCGGTGGCGCGGGGATGTAGCTCGGCAGTCGCTGAGGGCCGTTTTCGGCTCGCGCGGTCGACCTAGCGCTTCATCTGGAGCCAGGCGACGTCGGGGAACAGCCAGGCCGCTCCACGCCAGACCGCATAGGCTCCGGCCGCCAGCGCGAGGCTCCACGCGACGATCTTCAGGTTGCCGATCAGCAGTTCGCCGAGCGTCGGCGCGGGCTTCGGCACGGTGGGGGGCTCGTCGGGTTTCGTTGCGTCGCTCATGGCGTGTCGCCCAATTCCTTGGGCCCGAAATCCTTGGTGCCGAACCCCGTGTTCCTTCCGCTGGCACTCGAGGCCGCGGGCGTCTCGCAACTCAGCGCTGTCTTGAGCAACTCACCCCCGTTGGCTCGCCAAACCGTCGAACGCGTCGACAGATGGGTTGAGTGGTGCCCGAGGGGGGAGTCGAACCCCCACTCCCTTATCGGGAACATGGACCTGAACCATGCGCGTCTACCAATTCCGCCACCCGGGCACGAGTGAGCGCCGGAAAGTTACCGACCCCATAACCCTCGGTCAACGCCAATCCCCAGTTCAACCGGGGATCACGCCCAACCCGATGTCGCGCGGATCGGATGGGGTCCTGTGCGGTGGGGTGTCCGCGTCGATGGGTGCCGGTGTCGAAGGCTGCCCGCGTCGATGGAAGCCTGCGCTGATTGGGGCCTGCGCTGATGGGTGCCCGCGCTGAAGGCTGCCCAGGTCCGTTCGTCGGTGAGCGGACCTGGGCACCCTTGGCTCTTGGCTGCGTCCGACTCAGCCGGCGGTGACGCTGATGCCGTCGACGAGGGCCCAGGGGGCGCGGGCGGCACCCATGACGATCTCGGGCGTGGAGCCGAGGGAGATCTGGCCTTTCAGCAATTCGAAGAGGTTGCCGGAGATCAGGGTCTCCTGGACCGGGCGCACCTCCTGGCCGTTCTCGATCCAGCGGGCCGACTTGGCGACGCCGGAGAAGTCTCCGGAGGCCGGATCGACCGAGCCCGAGAAGCGATTGACGAGCAGGCCCTTGCCGAGCGTCTGGAGCATCGCGGACTTGGTTCCAGCATCACCGGCCGCGACCGAGATCGCGTGGGGGCCGAGCCCCGGAACGGCGCGTGCTCCACCGGCGGCGTGACCCGTGGTGGTCGTGCCGTCCACGTGCGCGGAGTAGGCGTTGTGGAAGTAACCGTTCAAGACGCCGTCCTCGATCAGCGCGAAGCGGCGCGCCGGCTGACCCTCACGGTCGAACGGCCGCGCACCGGCCAGTTCGAGGTCGGACGGATCGTCGAGGACCGAGATGCCCTTGCCGGCGATCGCGGAGCCGACCTTGCCGGCCAAAGCGCTGCGGCCACGCTGGACCGCGATGGCCGAAGCGCCCGAGGTCAGCGGCCCGACGAAGATGTCCAGGAACGCGTCCGGCGCGAACAGTACGGTGCCCTTGTAGCTCTCGGCCGCACCTGCGCCAAGGTTGCCCACGGCGGACGTGCCGAAGCGTGTCGCCGTGTTCGTGACGGCGGCCGGGATGGCGGAGCGCTCGCGCACGTGCTCGCCCCAGTAGTCGAAGCCACCCACGTCGTCCCCGTCGATGGCCATGCCGAAGACCGACAGGTTGGCGCCGGACACGCTGCGCGCGACCTGGATCCCCGTGCTGGTGGCGATGGCGAGGTGCGCGCGGCCCGTGCCGAAGTCAGCCTTGTCCAAGGACAGTCGCGGATCGATGGCGACGCATTCCGCGACCAGGCCGCGGCCGACCTCGACCGCCTCTTCGATGGTCAGGTCGCCGGCGCCACCGGACGAGAGGTCCAGGTCCGCGTGCGCGCCGCCCGGTTCGGGTAGCACGTTGTGTTCGTCGGCCGGCGACATGCGCGCCAGGGCGACGGCGTCCGCGGCGACACGGGTCAAGGAGGTGTCGGCGATCTGGTTGGTGGACGCGAAGCCGAGCTTGTGATCGACCACCACGCGCAGGCCGAGCGCCGCGGAGGCGTCGACCTGGGTCAGTTTCAGGTCACCCTTCTCGAACGTCACCGAGGTGCTCGCGTCGCGGCGCGCGTAGACCTCGGCCTGGGTCGCGCCCGCATCGCGCGCGCGTTGGACGAGGTCCTGCGCCTGCGTGATCAGCTCGGCCTCGGCCTGGGCGTTCGAAGTGCTCTCTTGGACGGAGGGACTCACTGGGCACCTCCCACGAGCACTTGGCAGCGCAACCAGGGTCCACCGGCATCCACCTTGGCGGGTTGCCCTTTGCCGCAGTGCCCGGAGCCCAGGTCCCATTGGAATTCGTTCCCGACGCCGTCAACGGTCTGCAGCACGTCGAACGCGATGCCCGACAGGTTGACGCCGCGCACGAGCTCGCCGCGCTTGCCGTTCTTGACGCGCCACGCGCTCTGCGTGCCGAACATGAACTCGCCGTTGGCGTCCGCCTGGCCGTTGCGCGGACCGTCCAGGATGAGGCCGTCCTCGATGCCGGCGACGAGCTCGTCGAAGCTGCTCTCGCCGGGTTCGATGTACGTGTTGCGCATGCGGATCAGGGGCTGGTCGTCGTACTCCCAAGCGCGTGCGTTGCCCGTGGGAGCGACGCCGAAGTGCGCGGCGCTCTCGCGATCGTGCAGATAGCTGGTGAGGATCCCGTTCTTGATGATCTCGGTGCGTTGGGTGGGAACGCCTTCGTCGTCGACGAGCAGCGTGCCGCCTGCGCCATCGTGGTACTCGGAACCACCGGAGTCGCAGAGCGTCACCAGGTCGGACGCGACGCGTTGCCCCAGCTTGCCCGCGGCGCAGGAACCGGAGGCGACGAAGTCGGCTTCGACCGTGTGTCCGATGGCCTCGTGCGTCAACAGACCGACGAGCGAGGGCGAAAGGAGCACCGTCTTGCGGCCCCCTTCGGGCGGTTTGGCGGTCAGGAGGTCGACGGCCATGCGCGCCGCCGCATCCGACATCTGTTCCGGAGTGCGTCGCCGGAACAGGCAATCCCAGGCACCGGTCGTGCCGACGCTCTCGTAGCCGCGTTGCAGGTCGCCGTTGCCCTCGGCCACGGCGAGGACGCGGAACTCGGGTCGCACCAGGCGCGTCCAGGCTTTGGCGCCGTCGGTGGTGACGACGGCCTTGTCCTCGAACACTTCGGTGTAGCTGCAGGACGCGGAGGCGACCGACTTGGAGTGCCCGCGCGTCTGGGCCTCGAGGCGCAGGACCAGTTCGAGCGATTCGTCGATGGGCCGCCCGGCCAGTTCGTCGTAACCGGGCGCATCGAAACGTCCTCGAGCCAGCTCCGTCTCGGGCAGCCCCGCGAGCTTGTTCTTGCGTGCGGCGGACGACGAGCGTGCTGCCCGCCGGGCGGCGTCGATGCTGTGGCGCACGCTGGCGACGTCGAGGTGGTCGGTGCTGGCGAAGCCCCAGGTGCCGTCCTCGAGGACGCGCACGCCGACGCCGGTGTGCTCGGCGACCTTGGCTTGATCGACGCGGCCCTTCTCGACGGCGACGGAGCGGGTGCGGCGGGCGTGGTAGCGCAGTTCGACGAAGGGGCCCGCATCGGCGGCGAGGGCTTCGGCGAGGACGTCGGTGGGATCGTGACTCATGGTGGTGGGGCTGTTTCGGGGACGGGTCCGAGCGTATCAAGCACGCAGGCGCGACCCCAGGGCGTCCCACGGGTAGACTCCTCGCCGCCCGGGATCCAGCCCCGGAGCCCCATGAAGTCCGAACAGAACGAACGCCGGCAGGTCGCCCAGAACCGCAAGGCCTACCACCAGTACCAGATCGTCGACGAGCTGGAGGTGGGCCTCGTCCTGGTGGGCTCCGAGGTCAAGAGCCTGCGCGCCGGCCAGTGCTCGCTGCAGGAGGCCTGGGTCAAGATCTCGCGCGAGGAGATGTTCCTGGTCGGCGCCCACATCCCCGAGTACAAGCACGCCAACGCGCTGAACCACAAGCCGACGCGCGAACGCAAGCTCCTGGCGCACGGCCGCGAGATCGCAGCGTGGACGAAGCAGGTCAAGGAGAAGGGCACGACGATCGTCCCCCTCGAGGTCTACTTCGTGGGGCAGCGCGCGAAGGCCTTGCTCGGGTTGGCGAAGGGCAAGCGCCAGCACGACAAGCGCGAGGCGGTCAAGGAGCGTGATGACAAGCGGGAGATGGCGCGGGCGCAGAAGCGTGGGCGGCAGGGCTGAGCCGTTGCGTTCTCGGGGTCATGCCGCATGTGGTGGACCTCGATGGCCCGCGATTCGCGGCCAGCGGCTCGGATCGAGGTGCGCTGAGGATTTCCTGGCCCGGGGGTTGAAGCAGGATCCGCCCGCAGCCGATACAATGCCCAGCGAACGGGGGCGCACTGGTTTCGACCGGTTCATGTGCGACCTCGGGCTGCGTGTCGGGAATCTCAGGTCATCCCGCAAACGTTCCTGGGAAGGCAACTTTACTTGCCAACGATTTTGCACTCGCCGCCTAATTATTAGGTAGCCGTTCGTGTGGGGTTCGCCCACTGCTCTGCACGAACGCCACTCGTGGGCTGGCTAGGGGAGTCCTGCTCTGGGGCGAACCGGCGAGAACTTTCCGGAGCTGGTCCGAAGGCAGCCTGTTCGTGGGCGACCCGAGGACGAGACACAAACCACGAAATACACACGTAGACGCCCGTTGACGTCAGTTCCGGGACGCGGGTTCGACTCCCGCCGCCTCCACCAAACACTTCGGCCCCTGGCTTCGTCGCTTCGCGACTCGCTGGGGGCCGAAGTGTTTGGTGGAGGCCATATTGACGGTCGCCCGCTGACGCGGACGAGCGGACATCGATGTCACATTGGCCAGTGAGCCTTGGACCATGCTCCTCAGGTCTCTTGGGCCTGTGGTCTGACAATGGTCGCTGGGGTTGTTGAGCCCTTTGGTGTCTCGAGACTTCGTCGTGCAATCAAGGGGGTCAGGACTTGGAGGCTTGGGCCGGTTGGGGTCTTCCGTGCGTCTGACTAGGAGTATGGGCCTCCGTGGATTCAAAGTTCGGTTGCCGGGTCCATGGAGTGGTGCTGTCTTGCACTAGGGTCCGAGAAACCAAGTGTCCTACACTGCCGAACGCCCGTACCGGTCAGGTCCCGCCGACCGGACGCATCCAAGTGCACAGGCCTTGCAAAGCAAGTCGGGACTGGGCTCCTTCAGCATCTACCCTCAACCCTCGATCCCATGCGAATCCTTCCGATCGTTCTTGCCGCCTCTTTGGCTGGCGCCCTCGTTTCCTGCAGTTCGCAGAACGGTTCGAC
>JAJDEX010000403.1 GCA_029259575.1 Planctomycetota bacterium
TGACCAGGTTGCCCGTGGCCAGGGGTTGCCCCGTCGCACTGCGGACCGTGATTCCGTTCACCGACGTCCCGAGGACGTTGATGGTGTACGTGATGCCACCCGGGCGCAGGCCCGCGTCCGAGAAGTTGGCCTTGGTCGGGCATGCCGGCTGGAAGCGCACGCGCTTGGGATCCCCGAGCGGCTGCGAGAAGACACCAGCCGCGGAGTTCCCCGCCACGTCCGTGATCGTGATCGTGTTCAAGCTGACCGTCGAGAAGTCGATGGCTTGGCTGAACTCGAAATCGATCGGGCGGTTGATTTGCCAGACCGACCCTCCCAGGACCGAGTTGCTCACGACGACGAACTGCGAGGAGTTGCCCCCGTTGTTGCCGCTGCTCGAACTGCTACCGGTACCCGAACATCCGGCCATGGAGCCGATGATCAGGGAACCTGCGGCAAGAGCCATCAGGAAGCGAGTTTTGGATGATTTGGGACGCATAGGACGTGAAGGTTCCGGGGGGAAGTTGCGGGAACGTGCGGGGCCTGGTTGCCGGTCCTGGGGGAAGAACCGGGTGCGGGGACCCTTGAACAGTTGGGGAGGGACTGGCGAAGCGTGAGCGGCACGCCCCGCCGGTGAATGCGGATCAGGTCGGTGTCAGATGGGACTCGGGACCCTATTCGGACCAGGACAGGGCGAAGGCCGAGAGGACGGGCACCTGGCCCGAGATCTCGTTCGAGTGGAAGTTCAAACGCACCTGATAGAAGGGAGCGCCATCGATGAAGGACACGTCGTCGTACCAGGTGTCACCGTTGCCGGGCAGGAAGACGATGCCGGCGTTGTCGAACAGGGTCGAGTGGTCGGCGCCGTTGTCCCCGGTGAAGGTGCACGGCTCGTCCATGTAGTGATCGCCGTACGTGTCCAAGCTCAGCGCGTTGCCGAGGGCCGGGTGGTCGATCAACTGCCCCGCACCGTTGAAGTCGGGCGCTTCGAAGGTCGGACAGTTGTCGGCGAGCAGCGGCCAGCGGGAGGCGGGGTTGGTCGGGTACGGGATCGGGACAGCGACGTTCGCTGCACCGCGGAACTCGAGGTCGAGACGCGTGCCGGCCGGCTGGTCCTCGGGACGCGGCTCCAGGATCGGGGTGCCGTAGACCGGCGCCGTGAAGAGCTCGGCCGTCGTGGGGTCGTCGGCGGGGAACCAGATCGACACGGCGCGGCTGACGCGAACGACGATGTCGAGCGCACCCGTGTAGAACGAGTTGTCGCGGCCGTAGGTCGTCGCACCGGGGAACGGTGTCGAACCCGGGTTGTACCCCCCGGTCGCCAGGATCTGCGTGTCCGGGTCCTTGGTGATGACCTGGCCTGCCGTGCTGGTGCCTCCGGTGGAGAACGCGCGGAAGTACGGCTGCGACGAGGAGTTGGCCGCCAGCGAGATCGCGAACGAGTTGATGCCCGCGGCGCCCTCGTCCGGGTAACAACGGAACTCCATCAAGAGCGGGAGGCCGACCGTCTGGGCCTGACTCACGCGGTAGTAGTCGTTGGTCGGCTGCGGCAGGTTGTTCGCCTCGAAGAACTGGGTCGGCGGAACACCACCGTTCGAGAAGCCACCTCGGGCACGCACCGAGGTGTCACGCCACGTGTAGTAGATCTTCTCGCTGTCGGGCACCGTGCGGTTGAGCGGCCAAGGCATCAGGCGCGTGTTCTCGGGCGGAACGCCGGAGAAGATGGCCAGTCCCGGATCGACCGTGTAACCCAGGAAGCGCGGGTGGACGATGCGCGGCGGCGCCTCGGAAGCGCTGACGGTGTTGTTCGTGTAGAAGGTGAACAGGCCCGACGTGTTGAACTGAGGGAACAGCGAACCCGGGTCGATGTACTCGTCGGGTGCGTAGCGGCAGTGCGACAGGGTGATCGAGAACTCGTCGAACGTGTCGAAGAGGACCTGGCCGGTGGCCGGGGACCAGTACATGCCCTCGACGTCGATGTCGTGGGCCAGCGGGTCCTCGAGCGAGAACCCGAAGTCCAGGTAACGCCACAGCGTCTGGCAGATCGAACCCAGGCTGGAGAGCGGCGTCTGCACGCCTTGGGGGAACGGCGTCATCAGGCCGGGGACGGCGCGGGTGCGGTCGGCCAGGGCCAGGTAGCGCTCGACCGGACGGGGGTGGATCTCACCCAGGTCGGGGCGGTAGAGGATCTGACCGGCCCACTCGGGCTTCGTACCCGACACGGGGGTTCCGATCGGCGGTTCCTCGTCGGCTCGGGTGAAGCGACTGACCCGCCCACCGTTCAGCTGGTTCGAATCGCCGGAGCGCACGGTCAGCTCGATCGACGGCATGTCGATGTCGATCGGGTTGCCGGCGAGGTCGGTGGGTCCTTGCTCCAGGCTGGCCAGACGCACGAAGTACGACTCGCTGGATCCCTGCAAGTGAGCCAGGGGCAGGTCCGGGATGAAGGTGAACCCACGCAGGTCGAGGGACTGGGCCACGCTGCCGATGATGTAGTCACTGGTCGGCAGAGGATCCTCGCTCGCCGGCGGAACCGGGTTCCGCGTCAACGTCATCGAATCGAACGCGGTCAGCGACGACGGATCCATCGGCTCGCTGAAGTTCATGCGAACACTGGAGTTCGTGAACACGTTCAGGTTCGGGCTCTCGGGATAGCTCGACGACTGCGGGAAGACCGTGATGAAACAGCCCTCCTTGCCCGCGTCCGTGATCGGGTCGTAGGCCGATCGGAAGGAGACGGGACCAACAGCGGAGTTGGCCCATTCCTCGGGCCCGGTCCAGTCGTCGGGGAACAGGAGCAGTCGTACGCGCAGGTCCGTCACCGTGCCGAAGTTGACCGTGCTGGTCGCCACGACCTCGGCGAACACGCCGGGTTGGACGAGCACGTCACCGATGACCGGCGCCTGGGCACAGGACTGGGAGTCGAAGACGAAGTCACTGATGTTGAACTCGTTCGTGGCCGGGTTGAACACGACCGAGGCCGAGGGCGGAATCACCGCGGGCAGCGAACCGACCAGCACGGGCGCGTCGTCGTCACGCAGGAAACCGTTGTTGTTGTCGCCGGTCACGCTCGTCTGACCACCGGAGCGAACGGCGCGAATCACATCGTCCGTCGCTGTGCTCGTATCCACGTTGCCGTTCAACGTGAGCGCCATGCCGTGGAAGACGAGGTTGCGCAGGATGTACGGCTGTCCCGCCAAGGAGTTGACGACCGTGGGGATGCGCATCACCACGTTGGACTGGTTCTGGTTCGTGGCGGAGGGCAGGCCGACGCCATTGGTCGCGAGCGGAGGATCGGTCTCGAACGACTCGATCTCGCTGATGGCCAGGTCGATGAGCACGCGCGTCGTGTAGAACTCCGGCGTTCCGTCCCCGTTGCGGTCCTGCAGGTCCCCGTGGTTGGGGTCGGCGAGCACGCGGGCCTCGAAGGGCAGGTTCGCGGGGGTTCCCGTCAGCATCCGAACCGTGCGCGAATCGATCGATGCCGGGTCCAGCAGGTCGTCGAACTGCACCATCATCGTGCTGTTGCGCGGCACCATCGTGAACACGCCCGAGGAGGTCTGCGCCTGGTCCTGGACGAACGAGAGGTTCGCTTCGGTGTTCTTCAGGACGTTGTAGAACTGCTCGCGCCCACCACCGGGCGACAGGTCCGTGACGTCCCGGTTGATGATCATGATCTGCTGGCTCGTCACCGGGTTCAGCTCGAGCGTGAACGACCCCTGGGAGCTCAGCGTCGCGGAGATCAGGAAGTTCTTGTTCATCGGGATGCGCTCATCCCCGAACGGTCCGCGTCCAAAGACCTGGACCAGGCGTCCCCACACCACGCGGTTGATGCGGAACTTCGACGCGCTCCCCCCACTGTTGGGATCGACGAAGAAGCGCAGGCCACTTCCGGACGGATCCTCGATGATGGTGCCGGGAGGATTGGAAGCTGCGGCCGCGCCGGCCGATCCCCCACCACCACAAGCAACCAAAGCACCTGAGAAGGCGAGCAGGCCGAGGGCCGCCCAACGCCGGACTCGGCGGCTCAATCCCGAGCTGGCTCGGGAGGGGTCACGGAAGCTCTGGGCGACGTGCGCATCGACGTTCAAGCTGGGGGAGGTTTGTTCAAACATGAGAGTGGTTCGCTTCGGTCGGGAAACGATCGCGTCGATGTGAAACACACCGATGTGCTTCCCAGCGCAGGGGCTTCCGGTCCTGGATCGCGCATGCCCGCGGGGGTCGGGTTCTCACGTGTTGCAGACGCCGTGGAGCGCCATCACGTGAGGGTGCGATGGGAGTAGGAAGAACCCGAGTCGGGAGACTGGGGGTGCGGCAGAACCAGGGTCGTAGAACCCGTGGCACGGCTGCGAGAACGGACATTGTGAAGGGGCGTGGGCCACGGTCAACCCACTGGAACCGGGTATCCCAGCTCGAGCGGGTCCGTCCCGGGGTGGTGGATACCCCCCAGGGCGAGGTCGGCGACGGCCCGAAGGTCGACCCTTGGGGTGAATCTCAAATACCGTGCCGAAGCTCCCAGTAACCAGAAGAACACAACCCCTTATAGAACATACACTTGTGACGGCGGTGCGGTCGAATCTGCCAGCTGCTGCGATCTGCCGTGCGCCGCCAGGAACCGCA
>JAJDEX010000404.1 GCA_029259575.1 Planctomycetota bacterium
GTTCCGCAGGCCCTGGGTCGGATTCGGCTCAGCGCGGACGGCTGAAGCTCATGACCCACGAGTCGAAACACGGCGCAAGCGCGTGGTTCAGTGCACGGCCCAATCCTGCGCCGCCTTTGTTCATCAGCAGGAACAAGGGACTCAGCACGCCGTTCCACTTCGTGGCATCCACGTGCATCGCTTCGGGGATCGGCCACGTGAGCTGATAGCCCGACAATATGTGGAAGACGAATCCACGACTCTCGAGTCCTTCCCGAACGTGCGCCGGGTCCTGGGCGTTGAGTTCGCGCACGGGCAGCAGCGGCTTGCGCTTGCGGCGTCGGCGGAATCCGAACGACTCGCCGTGGATGTCACCGACGACCAATTGGCCGCCGGGCTTGACCGAACGCGCGAGCCCGTCCATCCAGGCTTCCACGTCAGGAGAGAAACTGACGACGCCGCTCGAGATGACCACGTCGTACGGTGGCTCGTTCTCAGCGGGGAACGGAGGTGCTTCGCCGAAACCGGTCCGGCCCGTGAAGTTGCGCACGCCCTCGCGCTCGGCGTTCTCGCCGGTGATGCGAACCATTTCGGGGCTCGGGTCGAAGGACGCCAGCTGCGCGCCCGTGACCTGCTTGGCAGCTTCGATGCCGACCCAGCCCGCTCCGCAACCGAAGTCGAGGATGCTCGAGTTCGCTGCGATGGGACCGCCGTAGTCGGCCACGAACTTCCGCATCCAACGGAAGTGCGCGTAGCCGGGCTTGCCGGGTTCACCGTCCCAGCCCTGCGCGTTCGAGTCGAACTTCTCGACCGTCGCGGCGGGGGACATCACGTGCGAGGTTCGACGTGCAGCCAGGACGACGCAGGACTGCGTGGCTTTGCCGACCTCGGCGCTGCCGTGCATGGTGCGAC
This sequence comes from Planctomycetota bacterium, assembly GCA_029259575.1. Classification (GTDB taxonomy): domain Bacteria; phylum Planctomycetota; class UBA1135; order UBA1135; genus JAJDEX01. Next base: position 892 of record JAJDEX010000404.1, read on the forward strand.
GTTTCGTACGCCAGCCGTCCTGCGTGTAGAGCGCGACGACGTGCCAGCGCGGCCAGATCGCGTCGCGCCACTTGGCCAGGCGCTCGTCGTCGGGCGAGCCAGGAACGATGACGAGCAACGGATCGCCCTCGCCGAACTCGGACTCGTTCACCAGCTCGTGCAACGGTCCTTCCGGGTCGGTAACGGCTTCGCCCAGAACGGCTCGCGCACTGGGGACGCCACCGCGTCCGGGGGCCTGGATCGAGCCGGCGGCCAGTCCCAGATCGAGCGCGATGCACTCGGGTAGATAGGCCAGCGTGCCCGCGTCGAGGGCGGCGTCGGGGTCACTCGTGGAGGAGGTCATCGGCGGGAACTCTACCCTCCCCGGCGCCCTCCGCGCGAACGTCGGCGTCGTCCGCCGCCCCGATGTGGGCCGTTCTGCGGGCGAGCGCTCTTGCCCATCCGAACCGGTTCGGGAGTTGCCGGCTGGGCCTCGCGCACCGCGATGGACAGCGCATAGGTCGGGCCGGGCGAGGCGCAGAACACCGAGTGCATGGCCGTCTTGCCGTATCCATGGTTCGGCAGCACGACCGCATCCCCCGGACCGAGCCAGAATCCGTGGCCCGCGTCGATCAGGAGACCGGTGAACTCCGGGCCTTGGTTGACGAGTACTCCGAGGACGCCGCAGCCCGGCTTGGCGAGCTCGGCGACGGTGCGATCCGGGTCCGAGGCGAGCGCCTGGAGTGGAGCCAGACCTGCGGGCCCTCCCAGCGTGTCCTCGATGAGGTGCGGCAGGTCGCCCTCGGTCAGCCAGCGCACGAACTCGATCACGCGGAACGCGAGCCGGCGGATCGGCAACGCGATCCAGAACGTCTCGCCGATCAGTTGGGTGTAGACGACGCCCTTCTGCCCGCCGACGCTCGATTCGGCGAAGGCGTCGTGGTGGAAGAGCGCGCCGCCCTGGGGCGTGTTCCAATAAGCGATGTGTTGCGTGAAACGTGCGCGTCCTCCGAGCCAGCCTTCGATGCGGTCGGCCAAGGCGGGGCATTTGCGGATCGCGGAGGCCTCGGGCAGGACGCGCTCCGCCAGGCGACCGACGAGCTCGTGGCGCACGCCATCGCGACTCGCATCGTCGATCCCTTCGGTGCCGAAGCTGAAGCGCACGCGCAGGGAACCGTCGTCCTCGTACGTCGAGAGCCGCGAGGTCTTGACCCACAGTTCCTTGCTGGGGGCACCCTTCGCCTGCAGGGCGCGCAGGGCGAGGCGCTCGAGATCGCGTGCCGGATCGGTGAGTTTGGGAATGCGGTCCAGGACTTCGAACGTAGGGCCGAGGTCCGGGGAGTCGATCCACGTGCGCAGAGCATCTGGTTGACGCAACGCCTCCCACAGCGCGATCCGGGAGTCCAGGCCGTCGACCTTGGACGCCTCGAGCATGCGCGGCAGGACGAACGGTTCCGCCTCGTCCCAGCGTCGGGAACACGTGCTGGGCAGGGCGGGTTCCGCGTCCTCCTGGAGCTCGACGACACGGCCCAGGTTCGAGCCGCGCCGGACGAGGTCGAGGGAGCGCAGGGCGTGCTCCTGGACGGCCTCCTCGTAGTCCGGGTCCGATCCGTCCCCGAGGCAAGCGATCACGGGGCGGACGCCAGGGATGCGGTCCCGATCCTCGGCGTTGAGGACCTCGACGAGCTCCTCCTCGGCCGACTGCGGGGCCTCTTCGTCGTCCACGTCCAGGCCGTGGACCTCGGCATCGTCGGGGTCGGGTCGAGGCTCCTCGGGAGTCGTCATGGTCGAATTGGAACCGATCCTCGCTCGTCCTGTAGGCTCCTTCTTGAAGTCTCGGGGAGCGCCCGCGAGGCTGATGCCCATGGGCCCCGGATTCCGATCCCGATCACGCCTCATCTGGGGAAGTGCGTTGCTGAGCGTGATCCTCGTCGCGTGCGGGCGGTCCGCCGAGCCGGATCCGATTCCGGTCGTGGGCCCCGACTCCGAGGCGGCGAGCCAGCAGGAAGCGGAGGAGTCGGAGGCGCGCGCCTTCGAGGTGGTGGGGACGCTCGACCTGGATGGCGAACGGGGCTTCGTGGTCCTGGCGATACGCCTGCGCGGCATGGGCCGTGCCGAAGTCTGGTTCCTCACGCCCGCGGGACGGCCACGACTCCTGACGCATGTCTCGGTGAGCGGCTTCGTCGAAGCGCGGTTGGCCGGTTCGCAACTGGTGGTGCGTCGCGCCGAGGGGGACACGTTGGTGGTCGTCGATCTGATTCGTGATGCAGACCGGCGTTCGAACCATGGGGCCTGGCGTCCTTTCGAGCGTTTGACCCAGCACGGCATGATCGCAAGGCCTGGTCCGAACGGCGAGGTCCACGTCGCGCAGGTGACGCGCGATGGTCTGATGGGCTTCGACCTGAAAGCGATGAGCTCCGCGTTGCGGTTCGATGCGCAGGACGGGCCTTCGAGCGGGATGCTCGAGGTGCAGCCGCCTCGCTCGCCCTGGGTGATCCCAGTGCATGGAAGCGCACGATTGACCGGTATCGACGATGTCGATGGCGACGGTCTCGGCGACATCCTGGTGCTCGACGGGTGCAGTCTGCGCATCGTCTCGATGCTCACAGGGGCCGTGCGGAGCGTGCTGCGTCCTCAGGTCCTGCGACAAGGCGAGCCTGAGAGGACGGCCTACATCGGCGGCGTCGATCCCACGGTCTTCTTGAGCTTCCGATCGAACGCGGGCGCGGTCGAGGAGACGCACACCTCGTTGCTCTCGATCGACCTGGTCCGCAACGCACTGCGCGGTCTGGTACGGCTCCCGTCGGAGATCTACACGCCGACCTGGTCGAAGCTGGGTCACTGGCTCGTCGGAGAGGACGGTGGCTCCGGAAGCGCAGGCCTGGCGTTGACCGGCGACGGGGAGGGCCGCGCCTGGTGGTTGCGCGCGAACGGCGTCACGGACGAGGGCGGATTCCCGTTTCCCGGTCAGTACCGCATGGGCGTCAGCGGTTCCGTCGCGATCATCGACGGTCGGGTTCTGGCAATGCTCGGCACCACGCCGAAGCCTGGCGTCTGGGACTCGGGTTCGCTCACGTTGTGGTCGCCGGATCGCGTCGAGCCGGTCCGTGTCTTTCGCATGACGCCGGCCGGCATGCGCTGAGCCGGCCCACCAGGTGGGAGGTCAGTCGTCGAACTGCAGCTTCGAGATGCGCTCGATGCCCTGAGCCAGGTTCTTGGCGACGGCGCGTCCCGTCGCGATCGACTCGCGCGCCTGATAGTCGAGGTGGTCGTCGGGGTCGGCCTTGCCGGTGGTCTGGATCGTGTGCTCCCACAGGACGCGGTCACCCGCAGCATTGGTCATGCGCCAGACCATCGCCGCTTCGACCTCGGGGAAGAGATCGGGTTCGGGATCCGAGAGCTTGGCGACGCGCACCTTCAGGACGTAGTCGCAGTCGCTCGAGTCGGACACCGCACGGAACAGTCCGGAGTCCAGGACCGCCTGCCGGGTCGCCGTTTCCAGGTTGCTCGCCGAAACGCGTTCGTTGCCGAATCCCATGCCGCCGGAGCCCTCGGCTTCGATCCGCACGACGCCGTCGAGCTTCTGATCGATCACGAGGCCGATCGGCAGCATGTCCGTGGACGAGGCCGTGGGCGCGCTGCAGGAGGCGGCCAGGGACACGAGGGCGAGGGTGGCAACGGCGAGAGTGGGGATGCGCATGGTCGACTGGGGCGAATGGGATACGGGGAGGCCTCGGTGTGGGGCCGCT
>JAJDEX010000405.1 GCA_029259575.1 Planctomycetota bacterium
CCGGCGCCGCCGCGCTCGCCCTTCAACCCGAGTTGTTCGCAGGACCGCCGCGTCTGGGTGCGCCTCTCACGGTCGCGGTTGTCGGCTGCGGGCGCCAAGGACTCGCGCTCCTCGCCGAACTCGGCAAGTTCGACGAAGTCACGATCGTCGGCATCTGCGACACGGTCGCAGGCCGCTTGCGTCGCGGTTCGCGTCGCGCCAAGGGCTCCCAGAGCTTCGCGTCGCACGGCGAGATGCTGGACGCCACCAAGCCGGATGCGGTCTTCGTCGCGACGCCCACGCACCTGCACCGCGCCATCGTCCTGGATGCGATCGCCGCGGGCTGCCACGTGTATTGCGAAGCTCCCTTGGCACACACCGCCGAGGACACGTTGGCCATCGCCGCCGCCGCGCGCGGGGCAGAAACGGTGTTCCATGCCGGCATGCCCGGTCGCACGAATCCTATCTACAAGCTCGCGCGTTCGTTCTACAAGTCGGGCGCGATCCGTGACGGCGTTGCGCTGCGTGCGCAGCATCACGACAAGAACTCGCTGCGCGTCGCGGCCTCCGATCCGGCTGACGAGAAGGCGCTGAACTGGAAGCTCGATCCGGACGTGTCGCTGGGTCTCGCCGGCGAGTACGGCACGCATCAATACGACGTGATGCACTGGTTCACAGACCAGTATCCGACTTCGGTGCGCGGCAGCGGGCACGTGCTCGCCTGGAACGACGGGCGCACGGTCGCGGACACGGTCACGACCGAGATGACGTTCGAGCGCGGGCTGCGCCTCGTCTGGGACGCCACGTTGGGCAACTCGTACGAGGGCACGTCCGAGCTGATCTGCGGCACGATGGGCTCGATCCGCCTGGCCTGGACGGCGGGCTGGATGTTCAAGGAAGCCGACGCCGCGACGCAGGGTTGGGAGGTCTACGCCAACCGCCAGGCCTTCCACAACGACGAGGGCATCACGCTCATCGCCGACGCGACCAAGCTGGCGTCGCAGGGCAAGCTCAAGGAGGGCATCGGCCTGCCGAACCCGCCGACCTACTACGCGGTCGAGGCCTTCTTGAAGAGCGCGACCGAGGGTCAGCCCGTCGCGTGCACGGCGGCCGAGGGCGCACGGGCGACCTTGATCGCGATCGCGGCCCACCGCGCCGTAACCAGCGGCGAGACGATCACGATCGATCCGAAGGACCTCGAGGTCGGGGGATGACCAGCTCCCCTCTGCACCTGCGATCGATCGCCTGCACCGGGCGGTTGGCGTTGACCTTGCTGCTGCTCGTCGTTCTGGGTGGTTTCGGCGCCTCGGCGGCGTACCTGGTCACGCATCACGAGAATCGGGACGAGCAGCCGGGCTTCACGATGGACGACGTCCGCGGCCACTACCACGGCGTGCGCACGGGCTCGGCGTTGGTGGCTGCGCTGGAACGGAATCACCCCGCCGAGATCGAAGGCGCCACGGCGCTGCCCGAAGCGCAACGCAGTGCGTTGCTCGCGTGGCTCGCCGGGGACCGACTCAGCGAGACGTTCGACGACCTGGACCTTGGGGACGACGCGCCTGCCGAGGTTCTGGCGGTCAGTTGCCTGGACTGTCATTCGCGCGCGTCCGAGAACGCCATCGGCAAGACGCTGCCGCTGGAGTACTGGGACGACGTCGAACCGCTGGCCTCGTCGAAGACGATCGAGCCGGTGGACCCGAAGATCCTCCTCGCCTCGACGCACACGCACGCCCTCGCACTGGGCACGACGACGCTGCTCGTGGTGCTGTTGATGTTGCTGACACGCTGGCCAACACGCTTGCGCAACGGGCTGGCGCTGCTCGCTTCGCTCGGGCTGTTCGTGGACCTCGGCGCGTGGTGGATCGCGCGCGACGTCGGCAGCGTGATCCCGGTCATCGTCATCGGCGGCACGCTCTTCATCGTCAGCACGTGCATGATGCTGACGCTCGTGATCGCGGACCTGTGGCTGCCGCAGCGCCGCGCCTAGTCAGCTCTCGAGCGCGGAACGAACCGCCTCGACCAGCGTGCCGATGCCATAGGGCTTCTGCAGGAACGTCACCGAGTCCTGCATCTGGTCCTGGACCGCCGACGCCTTCTCGCTGAAGCCGCTGGTGAGGATCGCGGGGGCCGAAGGTCGCACGCGGCGCATCGCCTCGAGAGCCCGTACTCCGTCGAGTCGCGGCATCGACAGGTCCATGAGGACCAGATGGAATCCCTCGGGATCCCGGCTGAACACCTCGACGCCTTCCTGGCCGTCCCGGGCCGTCACGACCTCGAAACCACGGTTCTCGAGGATACGGCGCGCAACGCGTCGGACCGAGGACTCGTCGTCGACGACGAGAACACGACCGCCGCCGCTCCACGTACGTGCCTTGGGAACGATCACGGCATCGTCCACGGTGCCAACTCGTGAAGGGAAGAGCACGCGCACGCGCGTGCCTTCACCGAGCCGGCTCGTGACGCGAATCTCGCCACCGTGATCGCGGAGGATGCCGGCCACGGACGCGAGCCCCAGGCCCCGACCCTGCGCGCGCGTCGTGTAGAACGGATCGAACATGCGCTCGAGCGTCGAAGCGTCCATGCCTTCGCCGTCGTCGAAGACCTCGAGGAAAACGTGGCTGCCGGGGCCGGCCTGACCGACCTGAGCGCATCCGCCGATGGATGGAGCGGCGCTGGATCGGGCGTCCACGTTCTCGACACCGGTGATCAGCGCGATCTCACCGCTGCGCCCGTCGAGGGCCTCGGCAGCGTTCATCACCAGGTTCATCACGACCTGACGCACCTGGTTCACGTCGACCTCGATCGGCGGAAGGTCGTCACGGAACTCGCGCCGGAGCCGCGCCGAGGTACGCAGCGACGCGGTCGCGAGCTCGAGCGTTTCGCGGGACAGCTCGCTCAGGTCGACGCTTCGGACGTCGCGCGGTCCCCCACCCGAGTACGCCATCAGGCGGTGGCACAACTCCGAGGCACGGTGGGCGGAGGAGAGGATGTGGGTGACCTCCTCGCGCCCTTGGGCGAAGCGATCCATGGACTCGATCGCCAGTTCGGCATTCCCGATCACGCCCATCAACAGGTTGTTGAAGTCGTGCGCGACGCCACCGGCGAGCGTGGCGAGGCTCTCGGACTTCTGGGCCTCGTACAGCCGCAGGTCCAACTCATGGGCGGAAGCTTCCGCCTCGCGTGTCTCGGTGATGTCCTGGCCGACGGCGTAGAGTCGGTTCTCCTCGGGCTCCGATACGGCGGTCCACTGGAACAGGCGATAGGACCCGTCCTTCGCGCGGAATCGACTGGAGAACTCGCGCACGGGATGCCCGGCGACGAGGCGGGCCAGTTGCTCGTCGGCCGTGGCGAGATCGTCCGGATGGATCAGGTCGCGCAACTCTTGCTTCGAGAATGCAGCGACGTCGACGCCCAAGATCGTCTCCCAGGCTTCGTTCACGAAGATCACTTCACCACTCAGGTCCGCGACCCACATCAGGTCGCGCATGAGCGTCATGGCTTGCCGGATCTGAACCTGATCGCTGACGTCCTCGACGACGACCACGGTCAGCGGAGCGTCGCCCCCCTGAACGCGCACCGACATCCGCCCGCGCAGTGGGCTCCCGTCCTGGCGCCGCATGTTGACGAAGGCGATCGTGCCGTCGTTCGCGCGCGCCCATTCATCCTGGGACACCTCGTCGAACCAGGACGACGCCTGGCGACCGAGCGCGTCGGCCCGTGGAACGCCGAAGGCCGCGACCCACGCATCGCTGACCTCGACGATCCGGCCCAGCGGGTCGGTCGCGAACAGGATCGCCGGGGTCCATTGCAGAAGGTCGAGGTTCATGGCCAGGAGACCGCACTCTACCGTTCGAGATTCCGACCTCCAGGATCTTGCTGCGAAGCCGAGAACCCGCCCGTGCTGCGCTTCCCTCGGGTGGACCCGGACGCGTCGCGGACGGCGCGGTATCCTGCGCGGATGAACGCCTCCTGCTGGATCGGATTGACGCTGCTCGCCGCCCTCGCTCCCCAGGACGAAGCCAACGAGGCCTCCGCGCTCTGGATCGACGCCACGGACACGCTGCTGGGCGAAACGGGCCAATGGACCAACCGCGTCGAACTGGCCGACATCGACGGGGACGGGCGCGTCGACGTGCTGTTCGCCAACGGTGGCGACTACACCGAGTACGGAGAACCGGAATCGAGCCGGGTGTTCCTGAACCGAGGCGCCGGCCAGCGTTTCGAGGAGCGCAGCGATGCGATCTTGGGCGACACTCCCGAAGCTGCTCGCGTCATCAAGGCGCGCGACCTGAACGGCGATGGTCACGTCGACATCGTGATCGGCAACACGTTCCAGACGCGGTCCCGGCTCTACCTCGGCCGCGGCAACGGCGCCTTCGAGAACGTCAGCGCGACGCACCTACCGGAAGGCGTCTTCTCGATCGGCGACATCGCGCTGGGTGACGTCGATGGCGACGGCGACCTGGACATGGCGCTCGCCGACTGGGGGCCGGGCACGAACATGACGAACGCCGGAGGTCGCACGCAGCTCTGGCTGAACGACGGCACGGCGAAGTTCACGAACGTCACCGAGGCCCAGATGCCTGAAACGCTCGTGCAGTTCTCGTGGGACCTGGACTTCGTCGACGTGAACAACGATATGGACCTCGACCTGGTGGTGTCGTGCAAGATGTGCAACGGCAGCAAGCTGTTCCTGAACGACGGCAAGGGCACGTTCCTGGACGGACGCGGTGGCCTGCCGCCGTACACGAACAACTACGAGCTGGAGCCGATGGACCTCGACGGCGATGGTTGGATCGACCTCGTCACCGTCAACGACGGCCAGATCGTCGCGGGCGGCGGCAACGCACATCGCCGTGAGCACGTCTTCCAGAATCGGCGCGGTCGCGGCTTCGCCGACGTGTCGGACGCCTGGTGGCCGGCCGAGCACAACCTCGGTCACGACGACAACATGGTCAAGTTCCTCGACCACGACTCGGACGGCGACGCGGACTTCCTGCTCGCGTCCCTCAGCGGTCCCGATCGGCTGCTCATCAACGACGGGGAAGGTCACTTGACCGTCGCGACCGAGGTGTTCGACGGCCCCAACACGCCGGGCACGTTGGCGATGGGCATCGCCGACCTCGACGGGGATCACCGCATGGACGTCGTGCAGGCGCAAGGCGAACACCCGACCGCGGTGAGCGAGCGGATCCACCTGGGTCTCGGTCTCGCGCCGGACACGGCGGCGCCGCACATCGGCGTCCCGCAGATCGTTGCGGATCCCGCTGTGGAGGGTGGCCTGATCGTGCGCGTGCGCGTTCACGACTCGAAGAGCCCGAGCATGCCGTTCGACTGGAAGTCGGTCGGCCTGCGATGGTCCAAGGACGAACACGTGGGCATGGCCGAGTTCGCGTGGTACGGGGAGTACCTCTGGTCGGCGCACCTCCCGCCCGTGCCGGAAGGGACGACGTTCCAGATCGTGGCCATCGACGCGGCGGGCAACCAGGCGTCGAACGATGCCGCCAGACTGATTCCCGACCCGCCGCGCCCGGAAAGGCCGAATCGACGGAATCGCTGAGCGATTCGCACGTCCACGCCCCCATGCGCTTCGCCTGGCTCGTCCTCCCGTTGCTCCTCCTGGGAGCGATGTTGTTGTATGTGGGCTGGGACGCCGAGGCTGGCGCTGTCGGGCCGGGAATGGCTCCGGATCCCGAGAATGCTGGCGGAGGTGGATCGATCCTGGTCGGCGGCGAGGCGGAGGTTGCGCGCGGATCGCGGACCGTGACCCCGGACGGCGAACGCATCGGTTCCGGCCCAGTGATCGATCTGCGTTCGCGCATCGTCGGCCTGTCGTACGCGCTCGAACCCGGTGACCTGCGCGGTTGGGAAGCGAGCGTCGAATGGATGGCGCTGCGCTTGGGTCCCGAGGCGATTCCGGACCTCGTTCGGATGACCTTCGATGCCGAGCTCGACCTGCACGCGAAAGTCGCGTTGGCGAACGTGCTGTCGACGTTGCGCAGCTTGCAAGGAAAACGGATCTACGGAGTCTCGACACGCATGGTCGGCCGCATCAGCGAACAGGTCGGGTCAGGTCTCCGCACCGAGAACTACGCCTTGGATGTGGCCGCCGGTCGCGCGTTGGCCGCGTGGGGTCACGACGGGGATCGCGCGCGGATGATGCAGTGGGCCCAACAGGGGGATGCGCACAAGCACCTGCTGCTCGCCCTGGAAGAAGCGCCGACCTTCGAGGTTGCGGATGCTCTTGCGCATGGACCGAGCGACTCCGGAATGGAGCACTTGGCGGAATGGGTGCGTTTGCAGGAATGGACCCTCGGCCGAATGGACATCGAGATCCTGTCGACGTGGATGATCGAGCGCCTCGTGAACACCGAGGCGATCACCGGACGACTGGACGCAGCCCGGATCCTGATCCGCCTGGGCGACGAGGTGATCGATCGAGCCATCACCTTGTACCTGGAATCGGAGGTCGCGACGGATGTACGGTCGATCGAGCTCGCCCCCGTCCTCGTCGATCGCATGGCGGACAGCGCGCTGCTCACCAAGATCCTCCAGCAAGAAGGCTCACAGCTGGCGGAATCGATCCGCATGGAGCAGTCCAGGCTGGAGGACCTGAAGAACGCACGCGGCGTGTCGTTCGGCAGGCGGCGCCTCGTCTCGGTGTTCGAGATCGACCTGAACGATCTACGCGGACGCGGCGACCGCGCAGAACGGGTGTCGCGACTGTCCGGCGAACCGCTGGAGCAACTGCAAGCCGAACTCGACTCGCAGATTCAGGACACCTCGGGTTCGCGCGCACCGTTCCTGTTGACCGTGATCCCGGACCTGGATGCGCAAAGGTCGTTGACGATGCTGGGGTTGCATGCGTTGTCGGACGACCGCGAGGTGGTTACGAGGCATGCCCGCCGACAGCTCGAGCGGATCCTGGGGACAGAGGGCTCTCTGCGGTTCCTTGAGGAGTTCCGAACCGAGTCTGCCGAGGACTGACGCCTTGGCGAGCCTGCTCGGTACGGACCGGAATGGGGCACGGTAGGCGCCGCCCTGACC
>JAJDEX010000406.1 GCA_029259575.1 Planctomycetota bacterium
GATGGTGAATACACAATCAGCTTCACCGACTTCGTCTTCATCCACGCATTCCTGGGTTCGAACTGTGGCGCGACCTGTTACGACGCGTCCATCGACTCTATGACGGTCCAGGCGACAGCTGGGCAGGACTACCTGTTCCGGTGGAACGCAGTTCTCAGTCCGAACGTGATGGACGTCACGATCACACGGACGGATCCGCCGTGCCCCGATCTCATCGTGGAATCCTGTGCGCCTACGACCCCGCATCACGAGGGGGGTTTCGTCACCTTGGGGAACAGTGACTTCGAGTTCTTCCAAAGCGTCGAACGCCTGCGAGTACTCGCTGAGGGCGGGCCCGCGAACGAGTTCGGAATGCTGCTGGTATCGGCGGGCGCGGGATCGACGATCCCTCTCTACCAGGGCGTGCTCTGCTTGGATGGCCCCATCGGTCGATACGACCCCATCAACGCGCAGAACCAGAACAACTCGACGATCAACTCGGTCGGTTCGTTCCACGCGCAGACGGGTGACTTCCAGTTGCCCGGCGCAGTCGAACCCGGGTTTCTGGTACCGACTTTCCTGCCGAACCCTCCCGGTGGCTCCATCGTTCCGGGAGACCAGTGGTACTTCCAACTCTGGTACCGCGACCAGACCCCTGGCGGCGCGTCGTCGTCGAACATGTCGGACGTCATCTGCGTGACGTTTCCCTGATCAGACGGAACGAGTCAACGATCGAGGACGTCCTTCGCGCAGTTGCATCAGCACGAGGCCGAGCCCGATCGTAGCGCCCGCATAGAGTCCCAAGTGGAGCGACCATACGATGGTCCAGGCCTCCATGCGGCCGAAGAACGCGACGGCGCCTGCGGCGACCGACAGTGCGAACGCATCGACGGCGATCGGCAGCATGCGGCGCATCAACCAGAGCAACGGCTTGCGTCCATGTCTGCGCGAGGAGTGGGACAGCACCAAACAGACCGCGCAGATGACGCCCGCGATCGCGAACCCCGCCTGGAAACCGAAGCGCGTCACCTGTTCCTGGAGCGCAGCGGTCGGATAGCGGTGTTGCTCGTTCAGATAGAACTCAGGCTCGATGCGGAACGACAAACGATCGAACGCCGCCCCGCAAACGCCACCGAGTACGGCGAATTGAACCAGGAACAAGCACTCCCGCCAGCGGCGCGATGCGGGTCCATGGCGTAGGAAGGCGATTCCGGTCGTGACCAATAGGACCACGATCACCACCCACGTCCGCTGCCACGAGTCCGCCGCTCCGATCCAAGCTTCCATGGGGTGAGGGACGACCTCGAGCCGGGCGTCTTCCCCGGTGGATTCATCCAACTCGATCAGACTGGACGAGGCCACCAACACAATCCGGCCTGGACCTCCACGGGTTCGAACCCGATCGAGCGGTAGATCCGTTCCGGGGGCGCGCCCAACTCTGCGCACATGACCAGGCGCGAGGTCGGAGTCGTATCCAACGTGTGTTGCCCTGCGCGATGCACGAGCGTTCCGCACACGCCGCGCCGTCGAAAGTCCGGATGCGTGGCGACCTGTTGATAGCGAGCGACGTCACCGTCGTGATAGATGCCGAGGTCCGCGACCAGGCGACCATCCAGGAAGGCGCCGTAGCCGTGCCCCATTCCGGCCTCGGCCATGCTCCGATGCTCGGCCATGCGCCGCACCTTGAAGTCGCGGTGCTGTTGCTCCTGAACCTCGTCGTCGCGACAGACCAGTTGATTCTCGGTCGCGGCAGACCAATCGGCATCCGAGACGAGCGGACGAACCTCGAGCTCCTCGAGCACCTTCGGCGGCGCGTGAATCGACTTGGCGCACAGCGTTCGCGAGACTTCCAGGGCGTAGCCCCGCGCGACGAAGGCTTGTGCGCTGCCCGGGGCTCCCTCAGGGTCGTCCCACCCGAAGGTCCTGTGCCGAACCTCGGGCGAGTCGGCGAACTCGGTCTCGAAACACTTCACCCACCGAACATCGTCCCCGATCCGTGGTGCTCGTTCGAACAGCAGCAGGTTGCCCCAGAAGAAGCCGGGGTGGTCGGGAGATCGAAGGACGCGATACCCCTCGCGCTCGACCACCTGCGAGCGCGCACCCAAGCAGAACAGGTCGGTGCGATAGGCCAGAGATCGAATCGGGGGCATGGAGACGACCCTAGGTTCGTGCGTGCATCCCTGCCAGTTAGGATCGGCCCGTCATGCAGATACTCCCTCTCGAGCCCGATCACGAGGCCGCACTCCACGCGTTCCTAGCCGAATTCGATGCGGCGGGTGAGGCGGTGATTCCGGCCTACTTCGCACCGCGGGACATGCCGATCGAACAGATCGTCGAGGAGCATCGTGCGGAGGAAGCGGGCGAGCGATCCGCGCCGATGGTTCCGGCAAGCACGCGGTTCGCGATCGGTGACGACGGCGCCGTGCTGGGCGTCTACAACGCGCGTCACGTGTTGAACGATCGCTTGCGCGTCTTCGGTGGGCACGTTGGGTACAGCGTGCGTCCATCCGCGCGCGGCCGAGGCGTCGCCACGCAGTTGCTGCGTCACGCGATCGACTTGCTGCGCGGGCTGGGTACCGCGTCGATCCTGGTCACCTGTGACCCGACCAACGACGCTTCGGCGCGCGTCATCGAGCGGTGCGGCGGCGTGCTGAAGGACCGGGGGTACTCGGACGAGCACGGCCACGAGATCTGCCGTTACTGGATTGGCTGACGCTCCGCAGTACGGAGTCAGGTAATCGTAGTTGCGATTACCTGACTCCGTACTGTGACTCCGTACTGCCCGATCGCGCTCAGCCGTTGCCGGTGAGGATCTCCTCGGGCGTCTTGCGCGACTCTTCGTCGCCCTTCTGGATCGGGCGGCCGAAGATGTCGACCTCGCCCTCGCTGCCCTCGTCGTTCGCGCCTTCGCGTTCGCCCTTCGGCACGGTGCGGCCCAGGACATCGCGTTCGACGTTCTCGCTGGGGTCCTCCTCACCGAAGATGAAGGCGTCCAGGGCCGAGCGTCGTTTGCGCACCAATGAAACGCGACCGCCGTTCTCGAAGTGCAGTTCGAGCATGTTCGGGGTCGGCATCTCGACGTGGAAGATGCGCTCCTGGCCCGGGCGCGTCCATTCGAGTTGCAGGCCGTCCGCGGCGAGGATCGAGCCGATCAGCGACGTCATGCGAATGCGGCCACCGGGCTCGAGGCGGTACTCGCCCATGAAGGTCTGGTACGCGTCCGGCACTTGATCGCGCGTCCACTGCCACGAGACCTGCAGCTCGAAGGACATGAACTCCTTGCCGACCAGCAAGTAGCCCAGCTCCTCGCGGTTGTCCTCGGCGAGGCCGTCGAACTTCAACTCGAAGACCTGCCAGCAGCCGACGAGTTCGCGCGCGAGGCTCGAGTTCTTGCCGGTGCGTGCCCGCCCGAAGATGTCGCGCGGCTCGACCTTCTCTTCACCCGGAGCCGGCGTCTCGTCCTGCAAGCCAGGAACCTCGGGCGTATCGGTCGGACGCCCGAAGGGGTCCTGAAGGGCAGCGTTCGCAGCCAAGGGCAGAAGCGTTGCCAGGAGGAGGGTCGCAGAGGTCTTCATGGTCGAGTCCGAGGCGAAGCGGTGTGAGGGGAGGGGAGCCGCCAGAGCCTTTCCCAGCCTAGCCCGGAAACTTCCCCAGGCCATGCCGTGACTCCCTGCAACTGGTCCATCGGCCGCGCTCGGCCTTGGCTGGGCCCATGAGAGGTGCAAGAGGCCTCAGCCCGAGACGCTTGCCGAAGGACCGTTGTCGTCCAGACGCGAAGGGCTGCCCCCGACCCCTATGGGTGGGGTCCCGATACATGGCCGTGGGGGATCCGGGCTAGACTGACGGGGCCCGCCTCTCTCTCCTCGTCCCGGACGGGCGCGAACCTCGTGGACCCTGACCCCATTCAAGACGGCCCGGACCCTGCGTCCGAACGGTCGTTCCCCAGCGCCCGACAGCGCAATCGTGGGGAGCGAATCCTCGCGATGGGGGTCGTCGTCAACGCGCTGCTGGCGGCGATGAAGCTCGTGATGGGCGTTCTGGTCGGTTCACCGGCGCTGGTCGCGGACGGATTTCACTCGCTCGGCGATCTCGTCAGCGGTGCGCTCAGTTGGGTGACCTGGCGTTGGGCCCAGGAGCCGCCCGACGAGGACCACCATTACGGTCACGGCAAGCTCGAGGCCCTCGCGGCCGCCACGGTCGGCGGCATGCTGCTGGTCACCGGCGTCGGTCTGATCTGGAGCGCTTTCGAGGGCTCGCACGCCGAGTACGCGAGGATCGAGATGTTCGGCGCGCTCGGCGTGGCGATCCTGTCCGTCATCGCGAACGAGATGTTGACGCGCGTCTTCAAGCGTGGCGCCCAGGAATTCCTGAGCCCGACGCTCGAGGCGCTCGCCCGCGACAACCGCTCGGACATGCTGTCCAGCGTGCTCGTCGTCGTCGGCGTCGCGGCCAGCGCACTCGGACACACGTGGGTCGAGTCTCTCGTCGCCGGCGTGATCGGTGTCTTCGTGATCGTCATGGGGCTCGGCAGTCTCAAAGAGGGCTTCGACGTTCTGACCGATCGCGTCGCCGATCCGGGACTGCGCGACCGTTTGAAGGACATCGCCGAGAGCGTCGACGGCGTGCACGGCGTCCAGCTGGTCCTGATCCACCCGTTGGGCCGGCGCGTGCGCGTCGAGGTCGAACTGAGCGTCGATGGGGACCTGCCCGTCCGTAAGGGACACGCAATCGCCCATGACGTCGAGGATCGTGTCACACGCGAGGTCGAAGAGGTCGTAGAGGTCTCCGTCCACGTGAACCCGGCTGGCGAGGACCATGATCTTCACGGTCCCACTCCGTTCCGGCCGGAAGCCCCGCCCGACGGCACCCGAGA
>JAJDEX010000407.1 GCA_029259575.1 Planctomycetota bacterium
GGACCAACCACGTCACGATCCAGTCCGAGCGCGTCTGCGACACGAGCAGCACGTCCGCCTTGCCGTCGTCGTTCAAGTGCCGCGCCGCGAACTGGTGCTTGTGCTTCGGGTCGAGTTGCACGCGATAGGTCGGCTTCTTGCCGAGGGTCGTATGCCGCAACGCAGCACCGGGCGCGAAGTCGAAGGTCGAGAGGTCGCCCAGGTCGATCGTCTTGGTCGCACCGTCGCCCTGCTCGTCGAGGTCCTCGAGCAACCAGCCCTCGAAGAAGGTCTCGGCGGTGAGTTCTCCGTCCATCAAGGCCTCTTCCTTGGACGGCGGCGGTGCGCAGTTCTCGAAGAACACCAAGCTGCCGTCCTGCATGTCCATGACGTGATCCGCCTTGTCGTCCCCGGATGCGACGCGCAACGCGGGGATGTCGAACTGGGACTCGACCGCGGCGACGATCCCGTCGTCGTCGATCAGCGCCAGCAGCCGCGGGATCTGCAGCGCGATCTTGTTGCGCCGCGTGGGCTTGCGGCTGAACGTCCCGCCCTCGTTCTTGTAGGTGAACAGGTCGAAGTCGAGCTGACCCGGCAGGATCAAGTAGCGCAGGATGCGGCCGATGCCGATGCGCTCGCCGCGCACCATCTGGAGCTCAGGCAGGTCGTCGCCTTCGATCTGGCGCACGAGCGTCATCAGCAGGTTGCCGCTGGCGCGCAGCACCTGGTCGGGGGTCTCGTCGGGACCGGTCGCGGCGCCACCCAGATAGATGCGGAACACCGAACCGATCATCAGGATCAGATCCCGGTCGCCGGTTCCGTCCAGGTCCTCGATCTTCCAATCGACGCGTTGGGTGACGTTCGAGAGCAGGTCGTCCAGGTTGATACCGTTGCGCTCCGGGAGTTCGGCGCGCAGGGTTTCCAGGTCGAGCACCCACGTGGGGTCGGACGCCAGATTCGGGCGAGCCAGGTGGAAGGCGATCCGGTTCCGCGTGGTCGAGACGAGGTCCTGGCTGCCGTCGCCATCGACGTCGCGCATGTCGAACCAAGGCACGGTCAGGGCTTGGCCGAACGTCGCGTCCAGGCCGTTCACGTCGCCGACGAGGTGTTCGATCTCGGCCTCGAAGCGCACCTCGATCGCGGGGCCGAACGTACCGTCCTCCTGCTGCAGGTGGATGCGGTGGGCGCCACGTCCCGGCAGGACGAGGTCGGTGCGGCCATCCCCGTTGACGTCCCGCGTGAAGTTCATGTGGCTGACGCCGAACGGCAGCAGGCTGGTCGACTCGAGGACGACGCGGCCTTCGTCGAATCCCTCGCTCCCCAACGTATGCACCTTCACCGCCTTGCCCTCGACCAGAAGCGCGACTTCGAAGGCACCGTTCGCGTCCAGGTCGCACAGCGTCCAGGCCACGCGACCTTCCGGCCAAGGGAGACGCTGAACCGGTTCGCGCACGAGCTTTCGATCGGTGCCGTGCGTCCAGACCTCGAGCCCGTCCGCGTCCGTCCAGACCAGGTCCTGGGCGCCGTTGCCTGTCATGTCCGAGAGCGCCAGGTTCACGCCTTTGGGAACCCGGAACACGGTCGAGATGAACGCACCGTCCTCGGCATCGTCGACCTGGGCAGCGCCGGACGGAATCAGGGCCGCGCAGGCCAGTAGAGGCAGCCAACTCATCGTCCATGTCCTTTCTGCGAGAGCAGGATGGTCAAGCGTTTCTCGCTCGCGGAGATCACGTCGCCCAAACCGTCCCCGTTCAGGTCGTCGACCTCGAGTGACAGGATGGAGCCGTCGGTTTCGTAGGTCTTCCACGGTGCGTTGTCGAGCTCCCACGAGTCACCGCTGAAGAAGCTGCTCTCGACCTGCAACCTGCGGATGTTCACGTGGCCGTCCAGGTCGACCTCGACCAGGTCCGCGATGCCGTCGCCCGAACAATCGAGGACCAACTCGCGGTTCGCGATGACCCCGGCCACGTTCTCCTCGTCATAGACCTCGGTGTGCTTCAGCGTCGGGCGCCGCTCGAACGCGCGCTTCTCACCAAGGTAGACCAGGTGCGTGTACTTGAACTCGAGCCCCGTCACCGCCTCGACCAAGGAGGGCAGGTCGAACTTGCGCACCACCAGGTCCGGACGGCCGTCGCCATCCACGTCCGTGATGCCGAAACGCAGGTTGCCGGTCTCGAAGCGCATGACCTGGTCGGGACGCTCGGGCAACAACCGCCCGTTCGCCTGCTTCAACACCAGCAACGTGTGCACGGTGTTCTCGAGTCCGTCGAGGTCCTCGCTGTCGTACAGCACGAGGTCTTGATCGCCATCGGCATCGACGTCGTAGAAGCGCAACTCGCGCGTGTGGTCGGGTTGGAGCGACGCGTACTCCGGCAAGGGTTCGATGCGCGTCGCCACCGCGGGCGGCCCCTCTCCGGCGTTGATATGTACGGCGAGACCCGTGGCGGTCAGCGCCAGGAGATCCAGGTCCCCGTCGCCATCGACGTCCAGGAGCGCGGGCGCACGATAGCGGCGCGTGTCCGCCAGGAGCGCCGACTCACGGCGCGGATCCTGACCCAGGAACGGCAGTTCGAGGCGACCGCCCTCGATCTCGACCGAGATCGTGCGCCCCGCGCCTTCGTCGACGCGCGCCTTCTCCTCGGCGATGTCCTCCTGCTCGCTCTTCGTCAGCTCGTGGTTCCACGGTGCGGGGTAGACCTCGCGTTCGGCGTAGCCGGCCTCGGTCGGTCCCCACAGCGCGTACCCGTCGCGGCCCGGCAACAGGATCAGATCGCCGCCTGCGTGGGGGATGACGTACTCCCAGTGCGGCAGCGAGAGCGGGTCAGGGACGTCGAAGATGAGCGGCGTGCGAGCGAAGGCCTCCGCGTTGTCGCGGTAACCTTCCTTGGCCAGGTCGAAGGACCACGCGCCTCCGCGCGTCAGCAACAAGAGTTCCTGGCCCTTGGCGGGCCGCACGTCGGCGAGTCCCCAGGCCATGACGTCGTCGAGCATCGGCACGACGATGTGTGGACTCGCAGCGACCTTGGCCATCTCCAGACGGTGGAAGCGCAGCTCGCGATCGCCGGACTTCGTCAGCACGGCGATCGCCAGTTCGAAACGACCATCCCCGTCGGGGTCCACCGCTTTCCAACCCAGCAACTCACCCTCGAACTCGAGCGAGGCGTCGACGAAGTGGGCTTCCGCATCGAGCGGTCGCGCATCGGTGGTCGAGAAGCCGACCAGGGCCAGGAGGCCGATCACGGAACCCATCATTCGCCCAACTCTCCGACGCCCGATCCGAAGGTGAAGAAGCGCAAGATGCTGAAGTGCGTCTCCGGCCCTTCCCGGCG
Source organism: Planctomycetota bacterium (assembly GCA_029259575.1). Taxonomy (GTDB): domain Bacteria; phylum Planctomycetota; class UBA1135; order UBA1135; genus JAJDEX01. Next base: position 3,309 of record JAJDEX010000407.1, read on the forward strand.
ATAGCGGAACAGGCTGATGATCCACAGGTCGAGCACGTAGAAGGAGGCACGACTGCCGTCCGCCTCGGCGGTGTAGCCGATCAGGATCGGCGTCGTCGCGCTGGTCAGGACACGGCGCGGCGTGAAGAGCTCGACCTCGGTGGTGCGCAAGGACGTTCGTCCAGGATCTCGCCATGTGATGTCGACGCGTGTGCCCGGGTCGTGCGATTGCAGGTCGCGAATCAGGGCACGCGCCGAGTGCATCGGGCGCTCGTCGATCGCGGTGACCACGGCGCCGACCGGGATGTCGGCCTCGGCGAAGGGGCTGTCCTCGTGACGGGCGACGAGCAAGACGCCTCCGTCTCCGGTGTGCCATGCAGCGAGCGAACGCGCGGTGTCCTTGCGCCACACGAGTTCGGCGGGCGCGGCGGATCCGATGGCGGCCCGCGGGCGCGCCGTCAAGCGGAACGCGCTGTCCCCGCGCTGGGCCTCGAGCGTGATGTCGGTGGTTCCGTCGACCGACTCGAGCAAGGCGCGCAGCGTGCCGGGATCGTTGACCTCCTGGCCGTCCAAGGACAGCAGGACGTCCCCGACCTCGAACCCTGCTGCGGCAGCGGGGGAGCCGTCGGCGACCGCCGTGACCTTGACGCCGGGCGAGAAGAACAATTCCTCGAGCGATCCGCTGTCGTTCTCGCGCACGTCGAGGCCGAGGAAGGCGGCCTCGCCCTGGGCCGCGCGAACCCATTCCAGGGTCTCGGGCAAGGGGTCGGGAATGCTGCCGACCGGAGCGGTCTGGCAACCGACCACGAGGCCGAGAGCGAGCAGGGCGGAGCTCATCCGCCGCCAGGTGGAACGGCGAGACCGCGGGGACGTACGGGACGGGGACATCGAGCAGTGGGGCGTGGGGTGCGAAGGCAGCATCGGGTGGCACCCAAAGTACGTTCGCGGACCTTCGATCTCACCGATCGTGTGCCCGAACCGATGGCGAGTTCGAAGTTGTCCCAGAACACACCGCCGAGGGGACCCATCGAACGCTCGGTCACGGTTCCGGCCTGGTGGGACGTCACGTCCGCTGGAGCACCGGTCCGGTCCAGGTTCAGAGGGGGCGCCGGACCGTTCGCCACGCGGCCAGGGCCACGCAGACCAGAGCCGTACGAATCGAGTAATCGATCCCCATTCGGTACTCCTTGTCCAGCAGGCCGCTGTCGGAGAAGCCCTGCGCGATGCCGACGAACTCGCCGGATGCCGAGGTGCCCGTCAGTGCGGGGACGTAGGTCGTGAACACGAGGGGTTCGTAGTCGCCCAGGAGCGACTTGAACAGGTCGAGGGCGAGCAGCGCGGCCAGCGTCACCGCGACCGCAGGCGTCGCTCCGGGACTGAGCGAAGACACGAACAACCCGAAGGCCCACACGCAGATCATCGGCGCGAAGATGCCGAGCACCGCGCGCCGACCCTCATCCACCAGGTCTTCGCCGTACGCGATGGGGAAGTTGTCGATCACGATGTCGCCGTACCCACCAGCGCCGAGGCCGCCCAGCCAAGCGCCCAAGAGGGACATGCCGATGACGCTCAGGACCAAGGGGAACCCGAGGAGGAAGCGACCGTACACCAATTCCAAACGGCTCGCGGATCGCGTGACCGTCAGGCGCAGGATCCAGGCATCCGCGTCGCCGGCGAGGCTGCGCGCCGCGAGGAAGGCCAGGCCCAACGTGCCGATCACGAGACCCGAGTGAAGTCCTTTGGCCATCGGTCCCCAGCCGAGTCCCTCGGTTCCACCGTGGGCTCCGACCATCTCTTCGCCGGCGAGGCTGGCGACGAGGTACGTGAGGAGACCGAGCAAGATCCACGCGACCCACAACGAGCGCGTGCGCGTCATGCGATAGGTCTCGGCACGCAGAACGGTCAGGACGCCTTTCATGCGAGCGCCTCCGCCTGGACGTGCGGGTCGACCTGGGCGTCGACCAAGTCTTCGAACAGTCGCGGCAGGCTGGAGCGTGCCGGTGCGAGGCTGCGGACACCGAT
>JAJDEX010000408.1 GCA_029259575.1 Planctomycetota bacterium
CTCGCCGGCGATGCCGACGGGGGGCGCCACGCGTCGGCTGGTCGGCGTTGCGCACCCGAATTTGCGCGAACGCCTCGAGTCCGAACCGACCCTGGCTCGATTCTCGTTGCGCAGGATCGAGCCTGGCAGCGAACTGGTGAACGAGGCCTTGCTCGAACCGGACGATCCTTCCGAGCTGTTGCTCGTCGACGATGCAGCTCTCCCCGAAGGACTCCTGCTGGTCGACACACCAGACTTCGACAGCGTGATGGTGCGCAATCGGGATGCCTCCGAAGCCCTGTTGCGCGTCACCGACGTGGCGCTCGTCGTCGTCACGCGCCACAGCTATCAGAACCAGGAGGTCGTGCAGTTCTTGATCGACTGGCTGGCGCACGGCCGACCCTGGGTCCTGGTCTACAACGAATCGATCGGAGACGACACCACCGCGGAGCACGCAGCCAAGCTGGGCGAGGACGTCGGTCAAGCGCCGGAGGCGATCTTCCATGCGCCCCACGACCTGGCGGTCGCCGAAGGCCGTGCGGTGTTGGCGCCCACGGTCCTGGCTGGAGCGAGGCCCGGAACACCGCCAGGCACCCTGTTGCGATCGTGGTTGACGGACCTTCCGCAGCGCGAGGACCTCAAGCGACGGGCCCTGGCGTCGTCCATGGGACAACTCGCGGACGAGATCGCCCAGGGCATCGCGTCGCTGGACGAGGTCGCCGCGCGTGGCCGCGAGATCGAGGCCCTCGTCCGACAACACTGTTCCGCGTTGGGGCGCTCGGTGGCCGCCGCCGCGATGCCGATGGGGCCGTTCCTCGCCGCGTTCCGCGCTGTGCTCGATCGTCGTCCCGGATGGCTGCCGCGCGGGTATCGCGGGTTCCTCCGGCGCGGGCGGCTGGCCGTGCAGTCCGGTTGGTCCAAGCTGTGGGGGACCGAACCGCCGTCGGAATCCAAGCCCGTGGATCGACGTCTGGAGCAGGCCGAACGCGAAGCCCTGCACGCGTCGTTCGCTCGCTTCTTCGAGGACCTGTCCGGCGCCCTGCGCGACGTCGATGCGGGGAGCTTCGAGGCGTCCTTGCGCCAAGACCTCGTCGGTTCCCGACTGGGTGAGGCCGAGGCGCAGATCGACGAACGTCTGGGTGCGGATCCGGATGTTGCTCGCGCCTTCCGCGAGTCCATGGAGGCTCGCATCGAACAGGAACTCGACAGCCGCAACGACGAGATGCTCCTGCAGGCGGCCGTCGATGCGCTGCACATCCTTCCGGCCGTTGCTGCTGGGGTCGTGATCGTCCACACCGGAGGGCTAGGAGCCGACGTGGCCGTCGGGGGCGCCGGCGCCGTTTCGACGCTGCTGGCGGAGCGCATGTCGCGGTTGCTCGGTCGCCCTGTGGCCCAGGCTGCGCGGGCACGTTGGATCGAGCTGGAGGGAGCGCGTGTGGCTGCGCTCGCTCGCGCGGCTGCACTGCCGGCCACCGTGTCGATGCTGGAGGATGAGGTGGAGCGCTCCGCCCAGCGGGCCGAGGACTTGGCGCGAATGATGGGGGACTGCACGGCTGCGGCCAGGAACAACCATGAATGAACGTCAACGAAGCTCGGCAGGCCTGCACGACGATCTGCTCGGAGGACTGCTGGGCGGCCTTCGAAGCGAACTCGACCAGGACGTCCAGGCCCTGCGTGACTTGCGGTCCGTTCAGTCCCGCGCCGGACGGATCGACGTGCTGTCCGCAGACCTCGACCAGCAACTGGAGCGCGTCGAACGTGCCGCGGTCCTGACGCTGGTCGGTGCCACAGGGGCAGGCAAGTCGACCCTGTTGAACGCACTCGTCGGACGCGACGTCGCTCACGAGGGAGACAGTCGCCCGACGACGCGTGTGCCTGTGATCCATCGACCCGCGGATGCGGACATCCGCGAGTTGCTGGACGGGTTGCCGGGCGAAGCTCCCAAGGTCGTCGATCACGATCCGGGTGGTGGGGGACCTTGGAGTCAACAGATCCTGGTGGACGCGCCGGACACGAACAGCGTCGAGGCCAGCCACCGCGAAGTCGTGGCCGCCCTGGCCGAACGTAGCGACGTCCTGGTCGTTGTGGCCCACAGGCAGTCCGTCGCGGAGCTGTCCTCGGCGACCTTCGTCGACGACTTCGCGAAGCGCCGGGCGCTCGTCTTCGTGCTCGGGCGCGCGGATGCACGGAGCGATGCGGATCGGGGCGCGCTCCTCGAACAGTTGCGGACCCTGGTCCGGGAACGATGGAATGCGCCGGATGCGCCGATCCTGGCGGTCAGTCCACGGGACGCCCAACGCAACCCGTCCAGTCCCGGTTGGCAGGAGTTGGTGAGCACCTTGCGGGGGTTGGCCGAGGACGGCGCGCTCGGGCGGGTTCGCAGGCACAACGCCCTCGGTACCGCCGCCGAGCTGTCGCGCGTCTTCGCGGACGTGGACCACGAAATCGGAGTCACTCTCGATGAGCTAGTCACTTTCATTGCGTCCGGGGTGGAGTCCTGGCGCGCCGGACTGCTCCAAGAAGTCGCCGTGCGCCTCGACCTGAAACGACCGGACGTCACCGCTTTGGTCCAATCGGAAGCGGCCAAGCGTTGGGAGGGTCCTGGTGGATGGGCGCTGCGAACCGGAGGCCTGACGACCATGGGCCTCTCGGCGGGCGCCCTGCTCGCGCGCAGGAACCCGTTGTTGGCCGCGGGTGCTGCGGCTGGGGCCATGGCTGCGGACCGGGCGCGTGGAGCGATCCGCAATGCTGGGATCGCGGATCCGACCGGCTTGCTGCCGAGTCACGCGGGCATGACCGCGCTGTACCACCAGAGTTTCGGGCCGGCTCGCATGGTGGCTAGCGACCTGGCGAACGATGGGGCGGAGTCCTTGGCCGTCCCGCTCGAGGATGTGCTCGCGCAGATGGCGACGGACACGGTCGAGGACGTCTGGGCGACTCTCGTCACGCGCGACCTTCCCGAGCAAGCCGAGAAAGTGGTCTCGCGGTTCCTGCGCTGGGCCGTGGATGCTCCGGTGCTCGCGCTGGGGGTCTGGGTCGTCGTGGCCGCGGGTCGCGGACTTTGGACCGGACAGCACGCGGGCTTGGATCTGTTGCTGAGCACGGCGGTGGTCGGCATGGCCTGGTTGTTCCTCACGCGGATGGTCGTGCGCTCTTTGCTGGGGCGCCGCGCACGCCGCGTGCTGGCTCGCGCTCGGGTTCAGTTGGAGGGACGGCTCGCCGGCGAAACGGCTCAACTCGGGCTGGCTGCGGGTCAGGCGGTGGATGCGCGGCGCGCGGCGATCGACCGTCTCACCGGTCTCGGCGAACGGTGGCGACGCCGGGCGCTCGGGTCCTGACTGGGGCCTCACCTTCGCATCCATTGGCTCTTCCCGCGCCCCGTACTGGGACGGTGCGCGGGAATACCCACCCGTCTCAAGGTTGGACCGGACGGGCATCGAAACGAGAGGACGAGCTTCGGCTCCCTCCCCATGTCCTCGCAAGAACCGATCCCCGGTCCGTCCCGTACGGATCCGTCCAAGCCGTCCGCGCTCTCCCAGCTGTTCGGCGCGCGGCCTGATGCTGCCCAAGGGCGGGCTCAGGTGGAGTCCGAGGAGGATCCGCGCGATGTCCTGGAGCTGCTCCGGGAGGGTGGTGACGTTCCGGTCGAGGAGCGCACCTTGGCGGGTCGCGAGCTGCTCGGCGAGGACCTCTCCGGCCTGAACCTGTCCGGTTGGGACTTGTCCAAGGTGGACCTCTCGCGCGCGAACCTGTCGGGAGCGCAGCTGGTCAAGACTCGGATGAATGACGCCGTTCTGTACGAGGCCGATCTGAGCGGAGCCGAGTGCCTCGGCGCGTGTTTCGACGGCGCGAACCTGACCGGTGCGAACCTGGCCTCGGGTGGTTTCGGCAAGGCCTCGTTCAACGGTGCGCTGATGGTGGATGCCACCCTCGAGAGTGCATCCCTCGCGCATGCCACGTTCGACGGCGCCGACCTGCGCAGCGCCCATCTGCGTGGCGCCCGCGGGCTCGAAGCCAGCTGGCTCGAAGCGGACCTTCGCAACGCGGATCTACGCGGCGTCGAATTCGATCAGGGGCACGTGACCGGCGCGGTCCTCGACGGCGCCGACCTGCGCGGAGCCAGCCTCGTGCGTCTCGAAGGGTACTTGGAGGCGAGTTGGATCGGCGTCGACATGCGCGACATCGACTTCACGGGTGCCTACCTGTGCCGCCGGTTCATCATGGATCAGAACTACATCGCGGAGTTCCGACGCCAGACGAGGTACAGCGAACTGATCTATCGGATCTGGTGGATCACCAGCGATTGTGGACGCAGCATGGTGCGCTGGGGCGCGTGCATCGGAGCCTTGGTCCTGGCCTTCGCCTGGATGTTCGCGGGCGTCGACGTCGCTTACGGAGCCCACGAGACGGCGTTGTCGCCGATCTACTTCTCGGTCGTGACCTTGACCACCCTCGGCTATGGGGACGCGTTGCCCGCGTCACCGACCGCACAGGTGATTGCGATGGTCGAGGTCCTGTTCGGATACGTGATGTTGGGCGGATTGCTCAGCATCATCAGCAACAAGATGGTCAGGCGCGCCGAATAGCGCCAGGAACACGCACATGGTCCCTTTGTTCAAGAAGAAGAGCCCCGGCCCCGTGACGCGCCTCGATCAGGTGCTCGAGGCGGCCGAGACGCCCACGTTCCCGCAGTTGACCTTGAAGATCCTCGGCAAGCTGCGCGACGTCGAAGTCGACTTCAGCGAGATCGCCGAGAGCCTTCAGTGGGATGCGTCCTTGGTGGCCAAGATCCTGCGAACCGTCAACAGCGCCGCTTATGGAACTGCCGCATCGATCGTCGACGTGCGGCATGCCGTGAGTTTTCTCGGTCGCGCCCAGCTCGAACAACTGGTGATCGCGTTGGCGGTCAAGGACTCCCTGCCCATCGAAGCTTCGCCTGGATTCGTGCCTGCGCGATTCTGGCAGGTGGCTTCGTTCCGTGCCGCGCTGTCCCGTACGCTGGCCGACAAGTTGCATCCGGCCAAACAAGCCGAGAGCTTCACCGCCGGGCTGCTCCAGGACATGGCCGTGCCGCTGCTGGCCCATGCGCATTCGGAGGAGTACGGCAAGGTGCTCCTGGAGTGGCACGCGAGCACGAACCGCACGCTCGAGGACATCGAACAAGGTGTGTTCGGTTGGAACCACGCCGAGATCGGGGGCGCACTGGGCCGTGAGTGGGAATTGCCAGATAGCCTGATCGAATCGATCCAGGATCATCACCGCGACGACCTGAAGGACGACCAGGTGTTGCCTGCCGTCAAGCTGGTTTCACACTTGCGTGAGACCGAGGCCAACGTCGCCATCGAGGCGATGATCGAGACCGCACGGTCCGATTACGGGCTCTCCCCGGACTGGACCCAGGACGCCCTCGAAGCCTGCGCGCAGCAGGCCATGGAGCTGGCCCGCGAACTCGCCTGACGGGGTCGGCGGACCGACTCGAAGCGAGACGCGGAACGGCGACCGCTGCGAGGACCACTCGGTGCGACCGCAAGCGTTCCGCCCGGAGGACCCGATTCCGCTGGCGAGCGTTATCCTAGGGGCATGCAGCTCTCCACCACGCTCCGCGCGCTCCCGCTTCTGTTCATCGCTCCGGCTTTCGCCCAGGACTTCAACATCGACGTCGGTCAGAACCTGGTGCTCTGGCCGTTGCCGTCCAGCACGTACGGTGCGGGCATCGCTCGACCCGGGCTCTGGACGAGCTTCAACCCGTCCGGACCGATGCCGGCCGCGTTGACGGACATCGCCGGCAATGCGACCGGTGTCCTCGTGAGCTCGACCGCGTCGGGTACGGTGAACAACTTCCCGATCGCACTGGTCGGGGACGACTCCGCCTTGATGGAGGACTTCTTCTTCGGCGGCGGTGCGGGCACCCCGACCGCGACCTTCACGTTCTCGAACCTGCTGCCCGGCGAGTATCGCGTCACCACGTACGGGGTCGACCCGGTGACGTCCGGCGATGACACCCAGGTCACGGTGATCGGATCCATCGACCCGCCCCAGACGCTGGTCAGTCCTTGGCTCGGAGGTCACGGTTTGGGCGTGTCGTTCACGCAGCACAACGTCAGCTCGACCGGAACGCTCACCATCGAGCTCGAGCAGGTCGGCACGATCCTTGATCCGCGCATCATCTGCAACGGCATCCAGCTCGAGTACTTCCCGCCGCTCGGCCAGCAGATCACCGTTCTCTGTGATCCGGCCAACAACCACTTCCAGGGCGACTACGCCAAGATGAGTGGCAGCTTCGGATCGGGCGTCGGCAGCGACCTGCACATCGAAGTGGCCGACGGACCCACGGGTGAGTTCGGTTTCATGCTCGTCTCCCCCGACGGCAGCGCGTCGTTGAGTCTGTTCAGCGGCGTCCTGTGCCTCGGCGCACCGCAGGGCCGGTACAACCCGACGATCGCGTCGAACCAGGGACTCCCGCAGCTGAACTCGATCGGCCAGTTCGACGCGATGGGACTCCTCCAGAACATCGTGGGCACCGCGACATCGAGCGGTGGCAGTGGCTTCGACGTACCGAGCGAGCTGCCCTTCAGCCCTCCGGGCCAGCTCATCATGGGCGGCGGCTCGACGTGGTACTTCCAATGCTGGTTCCGCGATCAGATCGCGATGCCCGGCGACTCGGCGAACTTCTCCAACATGCTGCAGGTCGTCTTCCTGTAGCGGTCGGACATGCGCGGGCCCGCATACGGTGCCAGGCACAGTTCAGAACGCAACTGGCCGGGCCCTGCCGCCCACCCCCCCCCCCCGGCGGGGGGGCGGGGGGGCGGCACCGGCCCCCCAC
>JAJDEX010000409.1 GCA_029259575.1 Planctomycetota bacterium
GTCCGGGCCGGGCACTTGCGAGGGCGCGACCTCGTTCACCAGCGCCGGAGCGATGCCGTCGCCCGGCGTCGCGTCGGTCAAGATGGCGACCTGGACCCCGAGACTTCTCAGGACCACGTTCGGGTCGTCCGCGGCATCTCCCCAGCGCTCCGTCGTGCGCGGCCGCGGCCACGAGGATCCATAGCGCGGGTTGAACTCGTACCAGAGGCTGATGGGGAACCAGTCCATGTCCGTGCCCGACAGCGGCTCCTCGTCGCTGGCCTCGAGGTCGGCGTAGCGCTGCGCCTCACCGAGAGTCAGTTCCCCGCGCTCGTTCGCGAGCCGCTCGAGAGCTTTGACGTTCATGAGTGGTTCGGGACCACGCACGTCGATGGCCACCGTGCCCTGGATGGGCATCATCGGCAGCGTCCAGCGCGCGATGGAGCGCGTGTCCTCCTGGCGCAGCACGTACCCCAATCGCAACGCGGGCAAGAACGTCACCAGGACCAGCGCACACGCGATCTTCCTGCGCACCCCGCCTTCGAAGTAGCGATCGACCGCGATGCCCGCGGTCCAGCACAGCACAAGTTCGAGCGGCAACAGGTACCGCACGTGGTCCTTCGGGTTGGTCAGGAAAACCACCGCCCAGAACAGCCCGAAGAGCACGATCGGACGCGTCGCCCGTCGGCGCAAGCCCGCGAACATCCCGAGCAGACCCAGGATCACCAGGATCGGGTCGTAGCCGAACAGCGCCGTGGTCAAGTGCTGGAACGCATCCAGGTCGACCTCGAACGTCATCGACTGGCCGCCGATCATCACGCTGTTGACGCCCTGCGTGTACTCGGATCCCAGGTTGGCGGCCTCGGGCGGTTTGCCGTGGCGCACGTACGCGGGGTAGCCGATCGAGAGCGCCAGCACGAAGAAGCAGAGCGCACTGCTGAAGCCCATGCGCAGGCGATGGCGCAAGTCCTGGGCCTTCCAGCCGAGCGGCGATGCGAACCAGGCGAGCGCGACCAGAGCTGGCGCGAGCATGCCCGCCTGGTGGGTCGAAGCGGTCAGCGCCGCCGCGACGCCGGCCAGGATCAAGGAGCGCCCGCCGCCGCTGCGGGCGTGGACCGCCGCCGCCCATGCGGTCAGCGCGAAGCCCGTGATCATCGGAGCCCACGGCCGTTCTTGCGTCGAGAGGTGCAGGTGCAACAAGCACGTGGCTAGCATCACGCCGCCGACCCAGGCTCCACGTCCGATGCCGGAGGCGCGCAGGCCGAGCACGACGAAGATCGGTGCCAAGCTCGCGAGCAGCGCCAGGACGACGCGCGCGATCCGATTCGCGCGCCATGGATCGCGCTTCATCGCCATCGCGTACTCGCCCGAGCCTGCCCATTCCCCGGTCACGCGACCTTTCGCATAGTGCGCCGCATAGATCGGCAGCAGCGTGTACGGAAGCAGGTTCGGATAGCCGCCTTCGATGACCGGGATCAGGTCACGACTCTCGGCCATCCGCAGCGCGGTCTTGTGCACCGTCGCGTCCGGCACGTGGTTGTCCGGGAAGCCGTGATCGATGGGCCAGAGGCGCAGGATTGCAGCGACCAGGAACAGCGCCATCAAACCGCGCAGGGGCGGCCTTCGGGGTCCGGTCGCCGGTTCCGGGATCGGTTCGATGGGGGCGGGCGTGGTCAAGGGATGAGCGCACGATCGGAATCGCGGTGATTCACCCTACATCGGGCAGGAGGCCGATCGAAGCCGCCAATCTCTCGCCCCATCGCTTTCGCGGATCGAGACCGTTCCCGTCGTCGCTGGCTTGCAGTGGTCCGGGACTCGACGCCGAATGCACGGAATCGCCGGAACGGGGGGATCTTCGGTCGCCGGACGGGCCCGGGCTCAACTCGGATCCGAGTCGTCCGCGCTGGGCTCGTCGTCCGAAGTCGGCTCCGGATCCTCGTCCATCCCGGCCGCAGGATCCGGGAACTCGGTCGGCATGGCGTCCGGCCCGGACTGGTCCGTGCGCACCTGTTCCAGGACGGATTCCGCAACGCGGATGCCGCAGCCAGCTCGCAGCCCCAGGCACACCGCGTCGCTCGGTCGCGCATCGATGTGCCGTTCCTGTCCCTGACCGTCGACCAGGATCAAGCGCGCGAAGAACGTGTTGTTGCGCAGGTCGGTGATGTCGACCCGCGTGAGTTTCGCGTCGAGGGCTTGGATCGACGCGAAGGCCATCTGATGCGTCAGCGGTCGCTCGAGGCTCGTGCCCGTCACGACCCTTTGGATCTCGCGCGCTTCGGGGCTGCCGATGACGATGGGGAATCCGCGCGAGCCCTCGATCTCGGAGAGGTAGATCCACTGCTGCTCGGACTGGTCCCGCACGATCACGCGCGCGAGCTTCATGTCGACCCACGGATCGTCGGCATCCTTGCCGTTCGGCTCGGCGCTGGATCCTTCGGGGGCCGGATTCGGTTCCGGGGTGGGCTCGTCGGGGTCGACCATGGGTCGGTCAGTATGGTGCGAGGTTCGCTCGGTTTCACCCGCGGGGACGTCGAGGTCGGACGAGATCCTCGAGGACGGGCTCCTCGTCCTCGGCCAGCAACCATGCGCTGGCGGTCGGATCCTCCCAGTCGCAGGCACTGCAGGTCAGGCCGCGGACCTCCGTGGGATCCATGCGCTCGACCGATTCCTCGCCACATTCCGGGCAGGTGCGGTTCGCGCGGGCCGGCCAGAGCGCCGAGACCGCGACCCAGCCGACGGCTCCGACCAGGAGAACACCCAGGACGACGCCGAACAGCCAGGAGGGCTCGGTCCGCACGATCAGGATGCCCACGGTGATCGCGCCCAGGAACAGGGTGGGCACCAGGATCGCCAGCCAGGCGTGGGATTCGGTGGGTCGGGGGGCCTCCGGCATGCCGCTCATCTTATCCGCTTGCGTGAGGTCGGCCCGCCAGACGTCTAGACTCTGGGCATGGCCGACTTCAGCCCGACGCTGCCCCCGACGCTCGCTCCGGATGCCCACAAGGGCCAGGCCGGGCGCATCCTCTGTCTTTGTGGATCCCCGACGATGCCCGGCGCGGCGTCGCTCGTCGTCCGCGCTGCCCAACGCGCAGGCGCAGGCCTCGTGACCCTGGTCGTCTTCCACCAGGAGATCATCGGCCATGTGGCGCCCCTGTCGCCGGAGACGATGTACCTGGACGTGTCGCGCAGCCAGGACCTCTACGCCGGGCGCGTCCCGCGCGAGATCACCGAGCACCGTCACGACGTGCGCGTCGTGGGTCCGGGGCTGTCCCGATCCGGTCGCACGCGGGAACTCGTGCGGCGCGTCGTCGAGGGCGAGTTCGAAGGGCCGACCCTCTTCGACGCCGATGCGCTCGCCGTACT
>JAJDEX010000410.1 GCA_029259575.1 Planctomycetota bacterium
GTAGTAGGCTGCGGAACCGTTGCGGTCGAGACGCTGGAAGCTCGCGACCTTCCTCCCCCCCGAGTCCTGGACCATGCCGCGCGCCGTCGCGCCAGCCCTTGGCGTGATGCGAATGCGGAGAGTCCCGTCCTCGAGTTCCCGCGCTGGCATGCGCTCCTGAATCCAGCCCGGGCTGCATGGGCGTGCCCACACCCGGCATGCGTCCACATCCGGCAAGCACAGTTCGGCTTCGATGTCCCCGTCGGCGTCGGTCTCCCAGCGGGTGAGCGTTTCGAGGGTTCGGTCGTCGCGTTCGATCCCGACCTCGATGGCGAATCCGGGTTGTCCCGTGACGACCCTTTCGATCATCCGGACGACCGAGACCTGAACCAAACGCTGCGTCCCCGCGGGCTCCAGGACATCCTTGACCGCACCAGGTAGCCGCGTCGCATCCTCGATGGATTCAGCCAAGGCGACCGACCGGGGCTGCTCGGTCGCAGGCTCGGGTTCGAGGACAGGCGCATTCGCTGGTCCACCGCAACCCATCAGGGACAGCAAGAACAGCAAAGTGGTCGTGAGTCGTGTTTCCATGGGTGGGTCCTAGCTCGGAGTCGCCCAGCAGTTTCGTCTACTGCTCGGGATGGCGCCATCGACGCACGAGTCTCCCTGCCATTCCGCTGCGGCAACGGAATCTCAGGCAAGCAGCGCCAGGCGGAGCATGGTTCAAAGGGCAAGGGCTCTGCGGCAATGGATACCACGGCAGCCTCTTGGTGGACCCTCGTTCGGCGTGAGCGCCCCTCGAGAACCGAAGTCGGACACGTGTTGACGAAGGGCCTGCGTGTCCCTCACGTGCCGACCTCGGGCGGCACGAATCGACTGCTGGCAGAGTCGAATGCGGTCAACGCCCAGCCTTCGACTCCGCGAGCTTGCCCATGAAGAACGCGGGGTCCTCGTCGAACTTCGCGACGCACGGCTTGCAGCAGAACTTGACCTCCTGGCCGTCATAGACCTTGACGATGGGATCCCCCATGGAGCCCAGCTTCGAGTCCATCACGATGCAGGTGTCGAGGGGGTACGGCTGGACTCCGTCGGTTTCGGACGGAGAAACACAGGCGGTGAAGGCGAGGGCCAGAGCGAGAGTCGGGATGAGTTTGAACATGAGTGAGAATGGGGTCGATGGAAATGGCGTGGGTCCTTAGAAGCTCAGGCTGAGCCCGATCCCCACGCCGTGGTCGGAGTGATAGCCGCCGATGAGGCCGATACGTTGCGAGAGGGTCCAGCCGAGGCCGACCTCGTACTCGCCATAGGTGTTGGTGTCGTACTCGGCCGACCCGAAGAGCGAGGCTCGGGTGGTCAACATGTACTCCTTCTCGATCGCGGCTCGCAGGTCGCCGCGGTCGTCGAAGGTCCACTCGGACTGCACCAGGTAGGGCAGGCGATAGCGCACGCCGGCGAAGGCACGATCCGCGGCGCCATGCACGTTCGTGAAGCGGTAGCCGAGAATCGTGGCGAGGTTCTGATCGAAGTAGTGCGACCAAGCGAGGTCGATCTCGCGGTCCTCGTGCTCGTCCGCATCCAGTCCCAGGTCCCAACGCAACAGGAAGTCCTCGCGGTCGCGCATCACGACCGCGCGTCCCATCGTCATGTGACTCTGGATCGACGCGTTGACGAAGACGAAGGTGGGATTCAGCAACTTCGGATCGACTTGCGGGACGTGCCTGGGGCCACGGCCGCGATAGCTGAAGACGCGCGCCATGCCCGCATCCATGTGATAGAGCAAGTGGCAGTGGAAGAACCAGTCGCCACACTCTTCGTTCGCGACCCACTCGATCACACGCTTGCCCATCGGCGGGACGTCGACGGTGTGTTTCAGGGGCGAGCGATCCCCCTTCCCGTTGAGCACGCGGAAGAAGTGGCCGTGCAGGTGCAGCGGGTGGTGCATCATCGTGTCGTTGACGAGTTCGATGCGCAGGACCTCACCCTTCTCGACCCAGACGACCATGTCCTCGGCGAGCGTCTTGTCGTCGAAGCCCCAGCGGTAGCGGCGCATGTCGCCCGTCAAGCGCATGGTGATCTTGCGGACCTGCGCCTCTTCCTCCGGTGTGTGCACGAGCGTGGTCGGCTCGACGGCCTCCAACAACGCGTACGGAGCGAAAGGGCGATCTGCAGTGGCCGCATCCATGCCACGCTCGGGATGAACGCTCTCGATGCCCGCGGTCACCGTATCGCCCATCGAATAGAGGTCGGGCCTGCGCGGGTCGCTGGCCTCGCGCACCGGCCCGGAACCCAGGATCACGGACGCGTGCCCGCTGACGTCCTGGGCCGTGGCGCGCACCTCGACTGCGGCTCCGTCGTCCGGCATCGTGACGATGACGTCATAGGTCTCGGCCATCCCCATCAGGAGCCGTTGGACCTGGACCGGCTTCACCCGGATCCCGTCGGCACCGACGATCGTCAACGGTCCGGCTGCGGACGTGACGTGGAAGTAGGACGAAGCGCCGGCGTTGACGATGCGCAACAGCACGCGCTCGCCAGGCTCCGCCGGAAGCGCGTCGCGGACCTCGCCGTTCGCCAAGAAGGCGTCGTAGGCCACGTCCGAAACGTCCATCGGCTGCATCCGGGTGCGCTCGCGGTCGAAGAATTGTCCGAGTTGCCCGCGACGCCAAGCTCCGTACAAGGATTGCGTCGTGCCCTTCTTCTGCGAGTACCACTCGCTGGATCGCATCAACGTGCGCATCACCTCGTCCGGATGCTGGTTGGTCCAGTCGGACAGGACGACCACGTGTTCCCGATCGACCTGAACGTCCGGCTCGCGCGGGTGGATCACGATGGCGCCGTAGACTCCGCGTTGCTCCTGCAACCCGGTGTGCGAGTGGTACCAGTACGTCCCGGATTGTCGCAGTTCGAACTCGAACTCATGGGACGCACCCGGCTGGATCGGCGGCGTCGTCAGGTACGGAACGCCGTCCATTTCGTTCGGCAGGAGGAGCCCGTGCCAGTGGATGGAGGCCTCCTCGCCTTCGAGTCCGTTGTGAACGGTGATCCGTGCGAGGTCTCCCTCCTGGAACTCCAGCGTCGGGCCTGGGATTCCTCCGTTCAAGGCGAGCGCCTTCACCGGACGCCCCGCAGGCGACCAAGTGATCTCGGAAACGGTCAGGTCGTAGGTGACGACCTTGGACTCCGGTTCCGCACTCGTCTGGCCCTCCGCAGGTGACATGAGAACCATGGCCCAAGCCAGGACTTGGCCGGCCAAGGGCATACGGAAGGGTCGCTCGGGCGACGGGAGTTGTCCTCGTTGCATGATGGATTCACAGGTCTCGTGATCGAGTGGGGTGCGCAACGTCTTTGCTGGGCACCAACGGGTTCCAACCATTGCCCCGGGTAGCACGTCGGCTACGGAGAGTTGGGGCGGAATCGAATCAACCCCACGACGGAGCGCAGGAGCGACTCGGAGCATTCGTTCGCCAGACACGGGCTTGGAGACCGTGGAATCCGGCCTCGTGAATCGACGTGTGGAGGTTCACGTACGTTCACGCGGAGTGGTCCGGAGACCTCCTCCATCGCAGCGCCGAACGGCGAGCGAGATCCTCAGAGTCGGAAGACCTGAAGCATGGGCAACGTTGGCCCTTCCCTGGCTGGTCGGTCGGAACCGCCCCAGCAGACCGCCGCGTGCGGCGCAGGACTGCGATCGATGCCCTGACGAGCATGCCTACGCTCGAACTGAATCCAATGCTGGATCGTCTCGGTGGCCTTGCTCGCGCCACCGCCCGGGACCGGAGGAACCGACGGAATGGATCGGCACGAGCAACCAGGGCTGCCCACCGTGTCCTGGTTCGTACGGCCTTCGGCATCCGAAGTCGCGCCGCCCGAGGAACCATCGGCACAGCATCCACAAGCGGACACCGGAGCTTCGCTGGCACAGCAGCAGGAACCTGCGACAGTGCCCTCCCCGCAATCGCTCCCCCACGCCATCGACGAAGCCGGAAGCAGGATGAGCTGCACGGTGGCGATCAGAACGATGATTGTGGAACGAATTCGAGACATGGTGTTGGGCACCGGATGACCACTCTCATACGCCTCTCACTTCGGAGGGTATAGGAGCAAACCAGGAAAATGGCCTGGGCGCTCGGTGGACCGGAGCGACTCCCGGGGCTCACCATGGACGGAGCGAGGACCACCCCATCGGTTCGAGTCCCGCCGATAGCTCGAACGACCGACGTCCCTCATGGGAACACCGTCTCGAGCACGTTCGACAGGTTCGACGAGCTGACTTGGCCAGGTTCCAGGTCGCGATACCAGAGTTGGAAGTACCACGTCTCTCCGGACTGGATGACCTGGCCCGGAGGCGCGTAGGGCAACGCGATCGGCACGTCGAAACCGAAGCCTCCCCCCATGTCCGCCGTGCCCGAGAGGTTCTCGAACTGTCCCTCTGCATCGAACCGTCCGATCGAGTTGAACTGAGCGTTGCCGAACAGGGACGCTGCGCGTGGAGTGTAGCGACCGATAGGTGACCCGAGGCAGAGCAAGCCATTGCCGAGCGTCACCGTGGCCGAAGCGCTGGGAGCGATGAGGACCAAGCCCCACCCGTGGCCCGACGTGGGCCCGCCCGTTGCGTCCAAGTGGAATCGAAGTGGCCCGTTCGGCCACGTCGTGGTTCCTGAGAGGCTAACGAATCCGCCCTCGCGATGGGCTTGGGGTGGAGCGCAGGACGTCGAGGTGGACACCTCTGGGCATGATGTGGGTACGACCTGGGTGAATGCAAACGTAAAGGCGCCACCGGGTGCGTCCCACTCGTGAGCCCCGCCGACCTGAATCAAGTAGGTCTGCCCCTCAACCGCCAGGAACAAGACGGATGCAGGCTCGTTGCCGCAACTGGAATTGACGCTGCCCAGATAGCAGACCGCGTTGCAATCATCTCCGTAGTGAACATTGATGCGGGTCGCGTACGTCGACCCACAATTATGAACTCGATACGCTCCGGAACAGGGAGGCGTCCATGTGTAGAAGAGATCGGAACCGACACCAGTCGATGGTGCACCAGTCAAGGTCGGAGTGGTGCACGAAGCGGAGCCCCCGAAGAATCCAGACGTGGTGGCTTCGATGTTGTCGAACTCGAAAGGTCCAAGCCCAGCGATGGCCTGGGGAGTGGAGCAATCATCGTTCGAGGGAAGAACATCCCAGTCTCCGATGGTCAGGGTCGCTGTACCCGGAGCCTCGAACCAAACATTGCCGACCTGGATCAAGATGGACTCACCAATTTGCACGTCCGAAACCTGAACGCGGCTCAGGTTGCCGAGGTAGTTGTAGAGGCCATACCCCAAGTGGATCGCGAAGCAATCCGAACCGGAGAACACCTGCATTTGTGGATAGCCAAGGGTTCCGCCCTTCAGCTTGAATTGCACGTCCCCCGTTTCCGGTGCCACCCAGGAGTAGAAGATGTCGCTGGCGATCGTGGCCACTCCGATAGCAAGACCTGCCTGAAAGTGACTGGTCGAAGCGAAACTCGTGTCCAGGTCAAACGTGCCAGAACCAATCAGAGTGGTAGCCATAGCGCAGGAGTTGTTGGCCGGAACGCTCGTGGAATGGGAGATCTCCACCGAGCCCTGGAACCCGCCTGTCGGGTACTCGCTGCCGACCTGAATGAGGAAAGTCTCTCCCATCGAAACGTCTGGTAGAACGACACGACTTCCGGCGGGCGTGCCTGCGCAAGCCCCCACATCGCTCGTTGCGCGACAGATGGCTCCGCAGTCCGACCCTTCATGAAGGTTGATCCGCGTCCAACACCCCGCACCACAAGTGCGGATCTCGATGTCGCCAGCCGTGGTTGCGGTCCATGCGAAGAAGACGTCATGGTTCGGCTCACCGATGGCAGCACGGCACAATTGAGCATTGCCACCATCGAACAACGAAGTCGTTGCGCCACGTGAATCGAATGGGAAGACACCAACTCCGGCGATGAGTAATGGGCTGCTGCAGTCGTCTCCAACTGGGGTTGAAAGAGCAGCGCTGACTTCCAGCACGCCGAGTCCTGAACCAAAGAGAAAGATGTTCCAATCGGAAATCTGAACGAGGTAGGACTCACCGGTGGTAACGCCCCTTAGGGCAAAGCGGCTGCCCCAAGCGCAACAACCACGATAGTTGTTGCCGACGCACGTCGCACTGCAGTCGGACCCCAGGTGTAGATTCAGGATGTCATATGAGGTGGAACCGCACGTCGTGAAATCGAAGTCACCATCCGATGTTGCGGTCCATACGAAGAACACGTCGGCCACTCCATACTGCTCCATACCAAGGTTGGGGTTCCCGGCGCACTGAACCGGGTCCCCGCCGTTGAATCCGCTCCAGACTGCGGTACTCCGATTGAACGGGAAGCCACCAGTCCCGGCGATCGCATCGGGCGCCATGCAATCGTCCGCACCCTGCGTGAATGCAGGCGTGACGAAGCTCAACAGAATCACGACGATCCACCCGACCGACGAGGCTCGCGAGACGCAAGTGCTCAACATCCGTCCGCAGGGCAGGCTAGGTCGTCGAGGGTGCTGCATCCCACGAGTGTAGGGCAGGTCGAAGATCCTGGTTCCCGATCCCGTCCCTGGACCCTGCCCCCCCCAAGGCAGGCCAGGCCAGCCAGTCGACGCCATGATTGGCCCGACCCATGCAGGGTTCAAGGACTCGGAGGGGCTGTTTCAACAAGGCCTAGCGACCTGCGGGCGGCCGCATGCTGAGGAATGGATCGGCGAGGTCCGTTGCGAAGACCAGCCGGTAGACGTGAGGACCCAACTCAGCCGGCGTGCTGAGCGGCGCGTTGGCGAGCAGCCCGAGGGCCTGTGGGCGAAGCACGGTCCGAGCGAGATCGGAATCCGCTCGAAGCATTTGATCCTGAACTCCTTCCATGGCCTTCCCCGACTCGTTCACCGGAGTGAGTTGTGAGGCGAGTGACAACTCGACGACCCGCTTCACCAGAGCTCGTTCCAAAGCCGGCGGCTCTGCACGGACGTCCAAGGGTGAAGTGATCCGACCCAAACGTGAAACGGCATCGTTCCCGTGGGCCAGCGGATGGGAACGATCCAGGTCAGCCAACTGACTCGCCATGTACCCAGACCAACCGTTCGATTCGCCTTCCGCCATCGCGATGGCCTGGGCACGTTGTGACTCCGGAGCATCATTACCCCCGCCAGTCAGGGATCGATGATTCGCGGCAGCGCGGCGCAGCGCTGCACGATAGGAAGGCACGTCGAGCAGTCCTGGCTGTACATCGAACGCTCGCCCGTCCCCCAAGCAGAACCAGGTGATGATGTTGCCGCCGATCGTCTGCTCCACGACCTGGCCGTTCCCCAAGTCGATCGTGGCGTACGGCACGCGCCCCATGGACACCCAGCAGCACTCGAAACGGTCGGCCATTTCGTCCGCCAAGTCTTGCTGCGAGAAGAGCACGCTCCTCGCCATGCGGCCATTGGTTCAGCAGTGCAGTTCGTCGAGTTGACCGAGCAGTTGAAACACCAAGATGGGTTTGCCGGACTTTGCCGCGGCCGCCTTGGCGACGTCGAGATCGACATGCCATTGCACTTGGCCCGGTTCAACCACGTCGTCCAGCAACACTTGGGATCCGTCCGATCCCTGCATCTGGGACAGGACCAAGCCGAAGGACAGGGTGGCCGTGAGACTCACGAGAAGTAGGGGGTTCATGATTCAGCTCCATGTTGGAAGTCAGGTCAGCCTAGCCTGCTTCGGACGACCTTCCGGTCACGGGTTCGTCACCAGCGAAGCGCGTGAATTGGGACGCCCCCGTTGAGAGGCATCGACAGCGCGGCATCGCTACCATGGGCCCATGACCATCGAAGACGCCCGCGCCGCCGCCTACGTGAATCACGACTGGCTCACCGACGAGTTCGTGCGGCTCCTGTTGCTCCAGGATCCGGCCAGCGTCCTCGACGTCGGTTGCGGCAAGGGGCAACTCGTCCGAGCTTGCGCCGCTGCTGGCATTCCGGCATCCGGAGTCGATCAGGCTGGACCGCGTTTGGATGCGTTGATCGAGGAGGGCGTCGACGTCCGCGTCGGAACGGCTTACGACTTGCCGTTCGAGAAGGGCGAGGTCGATTGGATCACGCTGCGCCACGTGCCCCACCACCTCGAGGATCCGCCGCGGGCCTTCGCCGAGGCCCTGCGCGTCGCACGCACGGGCATCCACCTGGCCGAGCCGTGGTACGACCTGACCCTTCCCTCCCAGCGCGGATCGCTCGCCGTCGACCTGTGGGAGAAGCGCATGGACCGCATGGGTGGGATGTACCACGCCGCCACGCTCGACCTGGACGAGTTGCTCGCCGCGTTCCCCGCTGACATCCACGCAACGCATGAAGTCCACGCGCATCGCTCGCTACGCCTCTGCGATCGCTCGCTGCCCGACTACCGTGAGGTCGCCGAACTGCGCTTGTCGAAGATGCAGGACGGCGCGGCCCAAATGGACTCGCTGGACGAGCTCTTCGCGGGACTCGAACAGACCGGCCTCAGCTGGAACGGCTCGCTGACCGTCACGCTGCGCAAGCGGAGCCGTTAGAGGAACGTCACCGTCAACGCATTCGTGAAGTTGCTGGAGGCCCCGTCACGGTGCCAGCCTTGGAAGATCCACGTGTCCCCGGGCAGGATCGGTTGCGACGGACTCTGAGGCAACGCCATGAAGTCGATGGGCACAGAACCGAACGGACCCTGGAACAACTGGGAGAGGTCGTTCATGCGACCGATGTTGCCGGACAGGCACAGCACGCCGTCGGACTGCGCCGGGAACGATTGGCCGGTGGTCGCGCTGACCAGGAAGAAGCCGAACTCACCGATGGGGATGTTCCCCGCGACCAGGCTGAGGTCCGCGTCGGCGACGGTCGCACTGCCTTGCGCGCACAAGGTGGACGACACGCCGAGCGAGTTCGGGAGCGGCGCGCAGGTCGGAGTGCCCGGTCCTTGGCAGGTCGTGATGGTCAGCGGGACGCAACACGAATGAAGTTGGGTGAATCCGTCGTCCCACCACTGGATCCGGATGGAGTAGGTCCCGGGCAGGACCTGGCTTCCGGCCAGGTCGGTCTGATCCCAGCTCTGGCTCCACTCCTGGCCCGGCTGAATCGGGGTGATGACCGCCAAGCATCCGATCCCGTACACCACGGCGCCCGTGCAGTCGGACCCGGTGTAGACAGCACCGAACAGGCAACTGCTCGGCAACTGGATCAACTGGCTCGAGTTGTTACGCAGCGTCACCTCGACCGTCTGACCGGGCGACACGACTGGCAGGTTCAGCTCGACCTCGACATCGGGATCATCACAGGTGAACTGAGCGCCGAACGCAGGGGCGGAGAACAACGCGAGACCGAGGGTCAGGAGGTGGAAGATGCGCATCGGATGGATCGGAAGTGGGCCAAGTCGGGCAGCCGTGGTCACGGCACCCTTCGAGCGTACGGCAGGCCACCCGAGAATGCAGCCGGGGACGTGTTCAGAAACACGTCCCCGGCTGTGTGAATCGCCTGCACCTGAGGCCCGGTGCGGCTCATGGGCATGCCGGCGGGAATTCCTACGCTCAACCCTTACCGAGCCACAAGCTCCCGCCGATCAAGCTGGCCATGATCACGATCGTACCGACCGTGTCCTTCGGATCGCCTCAGCAGCCGGACGTGGCCTTGAGCCAGATACCAGCACCGACGGCGGCGGGAACGAGGATCCATGCGAGTGTCTTCATGATGATCAGAGGGTACGGCGAACCGTGCGGATCGTGACGGGAGATCTTCCGGAC
>JAJDEX010000042.1 GCA_029259575.1 Planctomycetota bacterium
GCGCGCGGGAACCCGGCGAAGAGGTGCCCTTGCAGCACCGCCTCACGCCATTCCCGGTCGGGCTCGCCGTCGGGCGCCTGCCTGCGTTCGGCTGCGAGGCCGTCCCAGTCGCCCAGCACCAGGTGGACGCAAAGGCGCGCCAGGCGCGCGGTCTTGGCGTCGAGCGTCACGCCGGCCAGCTCCCGATCGAGCGGCCCAGGCGCACCGGATCGCCGTGCGACAAGTCGTGGGGCGTCGGGCCTCCGGGCGGGGCGATCAGCACGATCGTGCTGCCCAGTTCGAACCGTGCGAGCTCCTCGCCGCGCGCGACCGTGCGGGGCTTGTCCAGCTTGCCGTCGTGATCGCGGGGGACGCCGGTGATGCGGATACGACCGACGTTGAGGGCGCCGACCAGGACGAGCAACAGGGGGCCGCGCTCGGTCTCGAGGCGCAGCACCGCGCGCTCGTTCACGTCGAGCACGGCGCGTTTCGCCATGACCTTGGGCTGCACGCTGTACAGGTGTCCGCGCACGAAGCGCACCTCGGTCAACGTGCAAGCTTCGGGGGCGTGGATGCGGTGGTAGTCCTTGGGCGACAGGTACAGCGTCCATTGATGGCCGCCGCGCCAGTCGATGTCGTCGCCGATGCCGGCCAGGAAATCGTCCAGCGCGAACTCACGGCCCTTGGCCTGCAGCGAACGTCCGGCGTCCGTGATCGCGTCCACGATCTGCACGGCGCCGTCGACCGGCGATACCAGCGCATTCGGAATGTCGTCGATCGGGCGCGCGCCCTCGACCAGTTCGCGGACGAAGAAGCCCGTCAGGCTCGGGTAGATCTCGAGCGGGCCGCGCGCTTCCGACACGTCCGCGCCGGTGATGCGCGCGTACGACCGATACACGAAGCCGCGCAGGAAGGTGGGAACCTTGCGGTCCGCGCACCAGCCCATGAGGCGTGAGGAGGTCCTTTGGAGCAGAGTCACGGCGGGAGGTTACGCGGCCCGCTAGGCTGGGCGCCATGGATTCACCGGCTCCCGACCTCAACGCGGCCCTCGCACGGATGACCTGGCGCCTCGAGCCGGGCACGTTCGTCCTGGTCGGATTCCAGGGACCCGCCAGCATCCAGGACCTGGAATCGCTGCGTCCGCCCGGCCAGATCGTGGTCGAGGACGATGAGATGAGCCTGCTGGTGGGGGAGGCGGCCCTGCCCGGCATCCTGGAACGCCATCCGGACGCCCGGATCGAGGCCGATCTGCTCTGGATCACCTTCGAGGCGCCCATGGGATGGGAGGTCGTCGGATTCCTGGCCCGCGTCACCGGTGCGCTGGCCGAGGCCGGGATCCCGATCGGCGCGGTCTGCGGGTACTCCCGCGATCACCTGTTCGTCGCGCGTCGCCATCGCGAACAGGCCGAGCGTGTGCTGCGTTCGTTGTTCCCCTCCGCGTGATCGTGCCCGTGGTCGGCATGCTTCGACCGCGGACCTGAAGTGAGCGGTGGACCAGGATTCGAAGGTCGGAGGCACGTTCGGACGATCTGACGCGGACTCCGGTTCGAGGACCCGCCGCTCACCTTGACCCTCTCGGAGCCCACCCGATAGGATCCGGCCTCGCTCGCGGACGCCCCGCGCGTGACGACTCCTCCCCCCAGCCGGATCCACCCAAGTCTCATGGGCCGTTCGACCTCTGTGGTCATCCTCGCCGCCGGCAAGGGCACGCGCATGCGCAGCGCGACCCCCAAGGTCCTGCAACCCTTGTGCGGACGCCCGATGTTGGGCTGGGTGCTCGACCAGGCGCTCGCCCTCGATCCCGTACGCATCGTGGTGGTCATCGGCCACGGCAGCGAGAAGGTCGAGGCTTACACGCGCGAGCACGTCGGCGACCGGAGCCGCGTCGAGTTCGCCGTCCAGGAGCCCCAGCGCGGCACCGGACACGCCGTCCAATGCGCGCTGCCCGGCCTGGGCGATGACGCGGACACGGCCGTGGTGCTGTACGGGGACATGCCGCTGCTGCGGCCCGAATCCCTCGAACTCTTGCTGTCGCAGCACGCCGACGCCGGTCCGCGCGCCATGGCCATCATGGTCGGCGAGTTCGAGGACCCGACCGCCTACGGCCGCATCGTGCGCGCCGAGGACGGCAGCGTCCAGGAGACCGTCGAGGAGCGCGACTGCTCCGAGGAACAACGCTGGATCACCGAGGTCAACCTGGGGATCTACGCCTTCGACATGGGGCTCCTGCACGAGAACATCGGCAAGCTCCAGGACGACAACGCTCAGGGCGAGCTCTACCTGACCGACATGCTGGGCCTCTCGGTCCAGGCCGGCTTGCCCGCCATCGCGGTCGAGATCGACGACGTCGGCGAAGGTCAAGGCGTGAACACCTTGGCCCAACTGGCCGAGGTCCGCTGGGACCTGCAGGCGCGCATCCACGAGATGCACATGGCCAATGGCGTCCGGATCGAGGATCCGCTGACCACCTACATCGACCACGGCGTGACCATCGGAGCCGGCACGTTGATCCAGCCCTGCTGCGTGATTCGCGGCGGCGTGACGATCGGTGAAGGCTGCGAGGTCGGCCCGTTCGCGCACCTGCGGACCGGGGTCGTGCTCGAGAACGCCTCGGTCCTGGGCAACTTCTGCGAGGCCAAGAACTCGACGCTGGGCGAGGGTTCCAAGGCCAAGCACCTGACCTATCTGGGGAACGCGATCGTGGGCAAGAAGGCCAACATCGGCGCCGGAACGGTCTTCGCCAACTACGACGGCAAGCACAAGCACGAGACCCAGGTCGGCGATGGCGCGTTCATCGGCAGCGGTACCGTGATCGTCGCGCCCAACACGATCCCCGCCGGATCCACGACGGGCGCGGGCGCGGTCGTCACCAGTTCGGCCGACATCCAGCCCGGCGAGGTCTGGGCCGGTCTGCCCGCGCGACGCCTGCGCGGCGCGGACAAGAAACCTTCCACGGACTGATCCCCCCGTCGGTCCGCTCCTTCTCCGAACCCCATCTCCTGCCCCCCCGAGATCCGTGAGCGAATTCAGCGAGATCACCCTCATCTCCGGTACGGCCCATCGCGGCCTGTCCGAGGCGATCGCCAAAGAACTGGACCTGCCCCTGGCCAACGCCCACGTCGGGCGCTTCCCCGACGGCGAGGTCGACATCAAGGTCAACCAGGACCTGCGCGGCAAGGACGTGTTCGTCCTGCAGCCGACCTGCCCGCCCGTGGCCGAGAGTTGGACCGAGCTGCTGCTCCTGCTCGACACGCTGCGCCGCTCGAGCGCCGGACGGATCACCGCGGTGATGCCGTACTACGGTTACGCGCGCAAGGATCGCAAGGACGAGGGGCGCGTGCCGATCAGCGCCAAGGTCGTCGCGAACACGTTGGTCGCCAGCGGTTGCGACCGCGTCGTGACGCTCGACATGCACGCCGCGCAGATTCAGGGCTTCTTCGACATTCCGGTGGATCACCTCTACGCGCGGCCCGTCCTGCTCGAAGGGATCCAGGCGCTCAACGTGGACAGTCCGGTCGTCGTGACGCCGGACGTGGGGGGCACCAAGATGGCCCGCGCGTACGCCAAGCGACTGGGCGCGGACCTCGCGATCGTCGACAAGCGCCGCATCTCGGGTTCCGAGACCGTCGTCGAGCACGTCATCGGTGACGTGGAAGGCCGCAACTGCGTGATCGTCGACGACATGATCTCGACCGGTGGCTCGATCACCCAGGCGGCCGCCGTGCTCAAGCGCGCCGGAGCGCAGCGCATCGTGATCGCCGTGTCGCACGCCGTCTTCTGCGGCCCGGCGGTCCAGCGCCTGCAGGACTCCGACGCCGAGGTCGTGCTCGTCACCGACACGATCCCCCAGGACCCGACGAACACGCCCTCGAACCTGAAGGTCGTGTCGGTGGCGCCCCTGATCGCCCATGCCATCAAGGCGATCCACAGCAGCCAGTCGATCAGTACGTTGTTCGAATAGGCCTCGGGAGATCCAGCGAGGCCCCGCCCGGTCGTTCAGGCTTGGACTCGCCCCTCTTGAGCAGGGCGGACGCGGCAGGCCGCGTCCGCCCTGCTGCTAATCGGGAGGCGGACCGAGAGTTCCCAAGGTCCGGTGGCCCCCTTTCCTCCCCGCGCCGGTACACTCCCGCCCCAAAATCCGGCGTCCCCGACGTCAACACCTGTGCTCTCCAGCCCGGAGAGACGAACCATCCAGGAGTTCCTCCATGTCTCACGACGCCAAGATTCAAGCCGACCCCCGCCAGAAGATGGGGAGTCGCCAATCGCGCAAACTGCGCTCTGAAGGCCGCATTCCCTGCAGCCTGCAGTTCGACGGAGAAGTCGACCAGCCGGTCCGCCACTTCCACCTGGCCAAGACCGACTTCATGGCCGGTCGCCGCCACGAGGTTCACCTGTGGGACATCGAGGTCGAGGGCGCCACGCACTCCGCCATCGTCCGCGAGCTCCAGTGGGGCCCGATGGGCGACGTCCTGACTCACATCGACTTCAAGGGTGTGCACCGCGGTCAGAAGACCGAGGTCGAGGTCCCGATCACGCTGTTCGGTGACAGCCAGGGTGTCGTCAACCTGATGCACTCCTCGATCATCGTCAGCTGCCTGCCGAGCGAGATTCCGGACGGCATCGAGATCGCCGTCGCGGACCTCGAGATCGGAACGCACCTGAGCGCCAAGGATCTGGTTCTTCCCGAGGGCGTCGAGCTCGCCGAGGAGACCGCCGAGGAGAACGAGATGATCCTCACGATCAACGAAGAGGTCATCCAGGAAGACTCCGAGGACGACGAAGACGGGGAAGAGGGCGGCGAGCCCGAGGTCATCGGCGAGAAGAAGCCCGACGGCGACGACGACTGATCCACCTGGATTCGAGTGAAGGCGAGGCCCACGAGCCTCGGTTTCACGCGCAACGCAAGCCGCCCGGCCGCACCCAGTGCGTCCGGGCGGTTCGCGTTCGGGGTGCCCGCTCCCGGTGCGTTCGCTCGCGTTGTGCTCCGAGGGGGACTCGACGGAACCGGGCCCGCAGGGTGGGGACGTCCGATCCACGTGGAATCGAAGCGACCCTCATCGGGCCCCATCCCCAGGCTGGTCGTCGATCCGGACGGGTCGGCGAGGTCCGGGGTCGGTCCCGGCGCCCTCAGGCCACGGACTGGCCAGGATCCCGGACGACTCAGGGCTCGGGCTCCAGCTCGGGGTCGGAGCCTCGTCTGGGACACCTGGAAATCGGAGGTCCCCGTACCACGCCCTGGAACTTCGCGGATAGACTCTTCCCCCCGATCAGCCGGAATGCCGGTTCGATCCTCCCCCCTGAAACCCACTCGACGCCCCGCAGGATCCCCTGTCCGCAGGAAACTCTGTGACTCATCTCGTCGTTGGCCTCGGTAACCCTGGTCCGGACTATGCCCGGACACGACACAACGTGGGCTTCCACGTCGTGGAGCGGGTCGCCGCGGAGAAGGGACTGCTCTTTCGATCTGCATCCAGCCTGAACGGCTACGACGGTTCCAAGGCCTGCGAGGTCGCGGCGACTCCTTCGGGAGACGCGGTGCTCGTGAAGCCGACGACCTTCATGAACCGTTCCGGCCAGGTGGTCGGCCCCTTGGCGCGCCATCTCCTCGGTCACGACGCGAGTCCTGCACCAGGCGATGGCGAACCGAAGACCGTTGCACCTGTTCCGAACCTCCTCGTGGTGGTCGACGACCTCGACCTGCCGCTCGGACGACTCCGCATCCGCCCGCGTGGTGGGAGTGGGGGACAGAATGGAATGCGATCCATCATTGAACACCTGGGTACCGATGGTTTTCCTCGCTTGCGCGTGGGAATCGGTCACCCGGGAACCGACGCGGCGCGTCATGTCCTGACCCCCTTCTCCGACAAGGAGCAGGTGGACATCGACATCTCCGTCGTCGAGGCGAGCGAGGCCATCCTCGCTTGGCTCGACAGCGGTGATCTCGATGAGGTCATGACGCGGTTCCACAGCCGCTGGAACCAGGATGACTCGGCCTAGCTGAGCTCCGACGCTGGAGGCGGGCTGCACGCCCTCCGGCATGAACCTCAACACGGAGACCCTTTTGGGACAAATTTACGAAGGTATGTTCCTGCTCGACAACGACGTTGTCCGAGCCGGCTACACCCAGGCCAAGTCCGTCGTCACGGACATGCTGGCCAAGCACGGAGCGCAGTTGCACTGCGTGCGCCGTTGGGACGAGCGTCGCATGACGTATCCCATCGCGCACCGCCAGCGCGCCACTTACTTCCTGGCGTACTTCGAGATGCCGAACACCGAGCAGGCCGCGTTCCGACGTGACCTGGACCTCACCGAGACCGTTCTGCGGTACTTGATGCTGGCCGTCGATGCGCTCCCCGAGGGCGAGATCGAAGCGGCCAACCTCGAGGAAGGTGCGGACTTCGTCGTGCCGGAGCCCCCGGACGACGATCAGCCGGAGGATCCGCCCATCATGGAGGACGAGTTCGACGAAGACGGCGAGCGCATCATCCGCAAGGAGAAGACGGACGAAGAGAAGGCCGCTGACGAGAAAGCTGCCGAGGAGAAGGCCGCGGAAGAGAAGGCTGCCAAGGCCGAGAAGGCCGACAAGCCCTCCGACGCACCTGCTGCCGAAGCTGCGCCCGCCGCTTCCGAGTCCACGCCCGAGCCGGCTGCAGCCGCAGCCACCACTGACGAGGCCGACGCCTCCAAGGAGTCCTGATCATGGCGACCAAGCGCGTACGAGCCATCATCGGCTCCAAGAACTGCAACGATCCGGTCATCGATTACAAGAACATCGAGTACCTGACCAAGTTCCTGACCCCCCAGGGTCAGATCCTCTCCCGCCGCCGGACTGGCTTCTGCACGCAGTGCCAGCGCCAGCTCAAGAAGGCGATCAAGCAGGCCCGTCAAGTGGCCCTTCTGCCCTTCGTGGCCTGATCCAAAGGAACGACCATCATGGGTAAGAAAATCGAAGTGCTGCTGCGCGATCACGTCCAAGGCCTCGGCCGTTGT
>JAJDEX010000411.1 GCA_029259575.1 Planctomycetota bacterium
TTATTGTGGCGGTAGCTCCTGTACCTTGAGTTTCTCCTGGCTGACGGCCCCGATTGTCCGGCTGATTTACCGCCGGCGCGGCTTTGCTGTCAGCGGGAGGATCTTGACGGTCCCGGTGCTACCGGCACAAACGTCGCGTGCAGGCAGCTATGCCAGATGGCCCATCACCGAGACCCGCAAGAATGAGGGCCTCGCGTCGAACGGGCGCACGCGATCCATCCGCCGACGAATGCGCGGCCTAGGGCAGGAAGCTCGACTTGTTCTTGAGCTTCCACGGCAGGTATTCCTCGATGACGTAGTTCAGGCCGTGCTTGGCGAGAGCTTGCTGTTCCGCACGAACCTCCATCTTGGTCAGCTGCTGCAGCGCCTTCTTCCAAGGCGTGTGCGACTGGAAGAACGGGTCGTTCTTGAGGGCATCCTTGGCGCGCTTCTTGTCGACCTCGGCCAGCGGGTGCGTCGCGTCCTTCAGTTCGAAGTCGATGATGTCCTGGGGCGTCAGGCCGAGCAGTTGGGCCTGGGGCACGCAGAAGAACTTGTTGATGTGCGCCGCGTTGCCCGAGCCGACCTTGAGCGTGCGATAGATGTTGGCGAACCCGTACGGATCGCAGTCGACGAAGCAGTAGACGGGCAGCTTCTTGTCGTCGGCTAGGCGTCGGATGAAGCGCCGTTGGGCGCGTGACGGCACGCCGCCCATCGAAACGAGGATGCAGTTGGCGTTGCGCCAGTACTTGTGCTCGTTCAGGCGCGCGAACATACCGGAGGTCTCGATCGCCAGGATGAACTTGGCCTTGGTCTCGAACCTCAGGTGCTCGACCGAGGAGGGGATCGTGTACGCGCCGGAGCCCATGCGCGTGCAATCGATGCGAATCTCCTCGCCGGTCTCACGGTCCTTGTCGATGACGACCAGCTGGCCCGCCAGCGCTCCACCGTGTTCCTCGGGGCGATAGCGCAACTGCTCGCGCGTCAGGCCCTCGAGGCTGACCAGCGCCTCGATGTCGTCCATCACCGTGTCCGACTCGGGCTGGTTCTTGAAGCGACACTCGCCCCAGTTCTTGGACTGGTAGTACGCGTCCCGTTTCGTCGCGAAATCGTTGGCCTGGACCATCTCCTTGGACAGCGACATGAGGCGCAGCGTCTGCGCGAAAGTCTTGACGGTGTTGAACGTCAAGGCGCGCGCCTTACGCCCCTTGCCGAGCTCGAAGTAGCCGACCTTCTTCTCGTACTTGACGTTCGAGAGGGAGCGGACCGGGAACTTCAACTCGGGCAGCGAGCGCCCGATGATCTTCTTGTGCACCGACTCGGCGGTGCGATCGATGACCGCAACCGTCTTCTTGTCCTCGGTGCTGAAGTTGCGCGGAGCCCGTTTCGGGGCGACCTTGGCGGCGGACGCCTTCTTGGTGGCTTTCTTCTTGGCCATGGCGGCTAGGCGTGATCGTGGTCGGTGCCGGGGGGGTGGGGATGGCCGTGTTCGAGTTCGGACTCGGTGGCCTCGCGGACCTCGAGCACCTCGACCTTGAAGGTCACGGCGCGGCCGGCCAGCGGATGGTTGCCGTCCAGCGTGACGACGTCCTCATCGATCTCGGTGATCGTGACGATCGCCGATCCGGTGTCGTCCTCGAGCTCGAGTTCGTTGCCGACGACGAAGGCCTCCTCGGGCAGTTCCAGTTCCGAGCGAGGGACCTTGGAGACGAGTTCTTCTTCGTGCTCACCGAAGGCTTCGGCGGGGCTGAGGTCGACCTCGACCTTGTCGCCGACCGTCTTCGACTCGAGCACTTTCTCGAGTCCCGGCAGAAGCTGATCGGCACCGTGCAGGTACCAGATCGGCTCGTCGCCCGAGGTCTCGAGGACCTCGCCGGACGGGCTGGTGACGGCGTACAGCATCGAGACGATGGCGTTGTTCGTGATGTTCATGACTTGGGGGGGCCGTAGCAGGGGGGCCTAGTAGAGGGCCCGGGTCGCAGAGGGCTGCGGTGGATCGGGTGGGCGCGCTCAGAACTTGCGCGACTTGTTGAGCACGTCCTTGAGCGTGTCGATCGTGTTGTCCTTCTCTTTCTCCGTGAGGCCCAGGATGTCCTGGAGCGCGGCGCCGACGTGCGGGATGTACATCTCGATGTACTCACGCTTGGCGAACTCGTTCTTGAGGCGCTTGCCCTTGCGGATGTACGTCCCCAGCTTGCGGCCGCATTCCTGCAGGCCCAGCTTCACCTCTTTCAGGATCTCGGGGTACGACGCGAGGGCTTCCTTGGACTCGGACGTGAACGGCACCCAGACGGACGCGATGTGCACCATGATCACCATCGGGGCGACCGGCAGGGCACCGCGCGGTTGGGTCAGGCCGTAGCCACGCCAGTTCGTCTGGATGATGCTCTTGGTGATCGCGCAGCCGGCCTGCTGGTAGAGCAGCGGAACGCGATTGGCGATGCGCATGACGCGCGCGGGTTCGTCGGCCGCGGCGACCAGGTCCTGGACGACCTGCTCGGCCTTGGTCTTGCGGATCCGACCTTGGTCGGTCATCTCCAGTCCGACGCCGCCGGGCTTGCCATAGGCGAGGCCGACCTCGATCTGGAAGGGGTTGCCGCGATAGACGGCGGCCGGGCGTTGCGACGTCACGTAGAAATCGGCCTCGACCTCCTTCTTCAGGCTCGAAAGCAGCAGTTCCGGGCCGATCGGCGCGATGCAGTCGGTGGGCGGGGAGCTGATCTTGGTCGTCTCGATCGCCTCGTACAGCGCCGCGGCCTCGTCACGTGCACAGCGCGACGGGTAGCTCTTCTCGGTCAGGCCCTGGCCGGCCGCCTTGATGATCTTCTTGGCGACGGTCGGACCGACGCGACTGAACTCCTCTTGCAGGAATCCGGACAGGGAACGGCAGGACGTGTCCTTGAGCATCGAGATCAGTCGGCCGAGCTCGACGCCATGCGGGTGCGGCTTGATCTCGATCGTCTTGTCGGGGCGCACCTTCGTGTTGCGCTCGTACGTGATGGCCTCGCCGTTGCCGTCGTCGAAGTGCAGCGTCAGGTGCGGGTTCGCGATCGCCGTCTGCTTCAAGTACATGTCGACCGAGCGCAGGCCCTTCTTGTACTGGGCCTCCATCTCGATCTCGACGAGGGTGCCGTGCGGCTTGTCCCACTCGACCTCGTTCTCGGTGTGGATCTCTGGCTTGTTGCGCGCGGTGTCGAGCGACAGCGTCAGTTCGAACGCCGGCTTGCGCTTCATCTTCGAGCGCACGTACACCGGCTTGCCGGTCGTGAGCTTGCCGTACATACCCGCTGCCGAGATGCCGATGCCCTGCTGGCCGCGACTCTGGCTGAGGCGGTGGAACTTGGAGCCGTAGAGCAGCTTGCCGAAGATCTTGCCGATCTGGTCCTGGGTGATGCCCGGGCCGTTGTCCTCGACCGCCATGCGATACGTCTTGGTCCCCGTCGGCGTCAGCACGATCGAGATCTCGGGCAGGATGTCCGCTTCCTCGCAGGCGTCGAGGCTGTTGTCGACCGCTTCCTTGACCGACATCAGGATCGCCTTGGTGGGCGAATCGAACCCCAGCATGTGGCGGTTCTTCTCGAAGAACTCCGCCACGCTGATATCGCGCGCACCCCCGCCTCCGCCGCTGCTCCGCGCGGGGCGTTCGGGCTCGTCGTCACCGTCCGCCTCGGCTCGCGGTTTGGCGGCCTTCTTCGCGGGCGCGGCAGACTTCGGGCCCTTGGCAGCTGCGGGCTTGCCCTTGGCGGCGGTCTTCGTCTTCGAAGGCGCCGACTTGGCGGCCTTCGCCTTCTTGGCCTTCTTCTTCGGCACGTCTTCGAGGTCGAACAGGGTGGGGGATTCCAAGGCGGGAGCCTCAAGAGGGTCGTTGGGGGACCGGGAGCACCACGTCCTGGCCAGCCATCACGCCATCGGCGGGATCGCAGGCGAATCGACGGATCCCCTCGGATGGCCGCAGGCTAGATACCGCAGCCGAGCGGCGCAACGGGCGCGACGCGCAAGTCCGAGTTCCTGGTCGATTCTTCGGCCTGCGCTGCCTGCGCTGGCCCGGTGCCCGCGCGCGAATCACGGAAAGTCGCACGCACCGTCGACCTTCGCGTCCCGCCTAGACGCCGAACACGTAGCGCAGACCGACGATCGCCAGGATCCAGATCGGTGCGCTCGTCAAGCAGCCGAGTTTCAGGTACCGCTTCTGCAGCGAGCCCGCGCAGCTCGGGCAGACGCGCGGGACCTCGGTCGGTAGCGCCTCACCGCAGTGCGGGCAGTGGCGAGCCTCGATCATGCGCGGCATCAGTTGCTCTTCGTGTTGGCCGAGATGGTCGCGAGTCCAGGAACGTGGATCGCGGCGGGGACGGCGTAACCGGAAGCCAGTCCGATGCTGCGGGCGGCGCTCGCGAAACGCTCGAGCGCCGGAGCCATCTGGTCACCGACGCTGTACGTGATCTCCTGGGACAGGTACTTCAAGCAGAAGGCCGGAGGCAGTCCCAGGTCCGCGGCCGCGCGACGAGCGAGGGCGGGGATGGCTGCGGCACCGCGCTTGCGTGCTCGCACGAACGCCGGCAGGTATTCGGTGATGTTCGCGCCCGCACGGACGACCCAGGCCGCGAAGACGAAGGGCATGCCGGTGCGCTTCGTCCATTCCTTGCAGGGGTCGAAGGCGTGCAGGTCCTTGTCCTGGAGTTCGACCAACGCCTGGTCGCCGATGCGCAACCAAGCGTCCGCGCCAGCTTGGCGCGGATCGACCTTGGCCGGGACCTCGATGTATTTGGGCCCACCGTCGGACTCTTGACCCATCAGGATCTGGACCAGCGTCGCTGCCGTTCGACTGGCCGGGTCGAGGGCGACCGTGCGCGCCTCGGAGATCGGGTTGGCCGAGAACACCTGGACGCTGGACACCGCACCGCGGCCACAGACGCCGACCCCTTTGAGGTAGGCGTATCCCGGTTGGCGGAACATCTCGATGGTGGAGACGAGAGCGACATCGAGCCGCTCGGTACGCAGGCCCGAAATCAGCTCGGCGGGCGTGTCCCGCACCAATTCGATGCCCGGCTCGCCGTCCAGACCGAGATCCAGGGGGCGACCGACGTAGTAGGGAACCGTTCCGATGCGAAGACTCATGACGCCCGGAGTCTACCGACCTGGGCCTCCGACTCGAATGCCCGGATTCGAGTCCGTGGTCAGAAACCCTCGTCGTCCCGCGGAACCCGAGGGCCCAGGTCGGCGAAGTGGATCCCGACGTCCGCTCAGCGGGGTTCGGGTTCCCTGCGGCCGAGTTCGACATCGACCGTGACCGCCTCCCCGTTCCGCCAAAGTTGGATCGTCACCGTTTGGCCGGGCGCGGTCTCGGCGATCCCGGTCATCAGATCCTTGCGCGTGATCAGGGGCTTCTCACCGATCGCGAGCAGGATGTCGCCGACCTCGATCCCCGACGCGCGGGCGGGGCTCGTTTCCGGGAAGGCGCTGACGCGCACGCGACTGACCCCTTCGTAGCCGGCCACCGTCTCCGGGTCGAACCACCATTCGGCCTCGACGCCCAGCCATCCGCGGACGACCTCGC
>JAJDEX010000412.1 GCA_029259575.1 Planctomycetota bacterium
CGCCTCGATCGCGCGCGAGCTGCATCAACTCGTCGCCCGCCATGACCAGCGATTCCTTGTTGGCCAACGCCAGCGTCTTCGAGCGCTCGAGGATGGCGATGGAAGGTGCGAGTCCTGCCGCCCCGACCATGCCGTGCATGGCGACGTCGAACTCGGCGGCTGCGATCAACTCGATCACCGCCTCGGGGCCCGCGAACAAGGTCGTACCCGCGGGCAGGTGCGGACGCAGACGCTCCGCGGCCTCCGGATCGGACATCGCCACGAAGGGCGGCCCGAACTCGCGCACCTGCTCGCAAACCGCTTCCCAGGATCGATTGGCCGCCAGGCCCGCGATCGCACAGCCCGAGTCCTCCCGCCGGACCAGATCCAGAGTCTGGGTGCCGATCGAGCCGGTGCTTCCGAGGAGGAGGATTCGTTTCAAAATGTGGACGGGGACACCAGAGCCGGAATGCTGACGGAAAGGGGGGGGTGGACGGAGCGGTGTGGGACCCGGCGCAACCACCGATCTAGGGATACGCAGTGGTTCGGAGAGCCTTACAGACGTCGACCGGGCAGCCCTGGGAGTTTAGCCCCAACACCGTGCGGGTTCTCATGTGCCTTGCACGCTATCCTAAGGCCCCCGAATCCCCAGGAAAGAACTCCGTGACCACCGACCGCCCGATCACCTACAAGGACGCTGGCGTCAACATCGACGCCCAGGACGAGGCCCTCTCCCGCGCCAAGTCCGCCATCCGCTCGACCTTCATCCCCGGCGTGATGGGGGACGTGGGAGCTTTCGGGGGTCTGTTCGACCCGGAGGCCGCCGGCGTGGGTGGGCAGATCCTGGTCGCCAGCGCGGACGGCGTCGGGACCAAGCTCGAGGTCGCCAAGCGCGCCGGGGTCTTCGACACCGTGGGCCGGGACCTCGTGCAGCACTGCATCAACGACATCCTGGTCCAGGGCGCCCGCCCGCTGTTCTTCATGGACTACGTCGGCACCGGTCGGCTCGAGCCCGCGGTCGTCGGCGACCTGATCCGGGGCTGCGCCGCCGCCTGCAAGGACGCAGGCATCGCCCTGCTCGGTGGCGAGACCGCGGAGATGCCTGGCCTCTACGCCGACGGCGACTTCGACCTCGTCGGCTTCATCGTCGGTTCCGTCAAGCGCGAGTCGCTTCTCGACGGCAGCAAGGTCGCGCCCGGCCAGAAACTGCTCGGACTGGGTTCGGTCGGCCTGCACACCAACGGTTACTCGTTGGCGCGCAAGGTGCTGTTCGAGCGGATGGGACTCGACGTCGGCGATTGCCCGGCGGAACTCGGAGGACGCTCGTTGGGCGACGCGCTGCTCGCACCGCACCGCTGCTACCTGAACGAATTGATGCCCCTGGTCGAGGCCGGTCACCTGGCTGCCATGGCGCACATCACGGGTGGGGGCCTGCTGGACAACCTGCCGCGCGTACTCGGCGACACGGACGCGATCATCGACCCCACCAGCTGGACCGTTCCGCCGCTCTTCCAGCTGATCGTCGACAACGCCGGCATCGACCGGAACGAAGCCAACCGCGCCTTCAACATGGGCGTCGGCATGGTCTTGCTGGTTCCGCCGGACCACGAAGCCGCTGTTCGTGCCCACTTGGCCAGCATCGACGAACCCGTGTTCGACCTGGGCGAAACAGTAGCCGGCACCGGCGTGGTGCGGTGGTCCGACGAGTGAGCGGCTTCGCGCGCAACGGATGGCGGTGGATGCGTGCGGGCTTGCTCGTGGCTCTCACTGCAGCGTTCGCCCAGGAGCAGAAACCTCTCTCCAGCGACGAGGTCCGTGAACTCGCCGATTCGCTGCAGGACCCCGAGGTCGATCCTCAGGTCCTGCAGTCGGCCTACGAGGCCTTCCTTCCGCTGCACGACGCCTTCCGCGTCGCGGACGCACGCTATCTCGCGGAAGCCATGTTCGCCGAACAGCCAGCAACCTGGAGCGCTTTCTGCCTCGAGGGCATCGCCCGACGCGGCGGGGATCCCGCCAGGGCCGAGTCGGTTCTGACCGCTCAACTCGAACGCGTTCCCGCCGGTCAGGAACGCATCGATCTGTTGGAACGCCGCGCCATCGCACGAGGCGGAGCCGGCGACACCCTCGGCTCGCAACAGGACCTGGCCCGCGCCCTGGCCGCTGGCGGTGCGGACGCATGTCAGATCCTCGCCTTGCAAGCCCTGGAATCTGGACGGGCTGGGGAGGCCAGAGAGCTCTTCCGCGTCCTTCTGGAACGCGCGGATCGCGCCCCCGAGGGCAGCGAGCCCGCGGCATGGGCCTTGCGCGGCTGGGCCCTGTCCCTGACACCGCGCTAGGGCCTTGGACCGGCTCCCAGGGGAGCGGTCCGACGACCCACTCGGAGGGCGCAGGAAGCCGCAGGTCGACTCTGGAGAGCCCGCGCAGGGGGACCGGATGTGCTCGCACACCCGCGGGACCTCCACTCGAGGAGAGTTCCATGCGGAGATGCCTCTGAAGGCTTGCGAGGCCGGGTGGTGGACCGGATCCTGTGTGCGACCGATACCCCCGAGCCCCACTGGACTACTCCAGGCATGCCGAAGTCTCTCCTCACGCTCCTCCTCGCCTCCTTCACCCTCTCGTTCGTCGCCGTCCCCCAGGACGACGGCCGTTACCTCAAGGACCGGGACCTCGCCAAGCTCGCCACCGCGCTGGGCAACTACGTCGAGGCCGCCAACACGCGCTCGAAGCTGCTCGAGGCGGAACACGACGTCCAAGGCGAGATGGACAAGCTCGCCAAGAAGCTCAAGAAGGCGCCCGTGCCGGACATCCTGGCGCTACCCGAGGACCTGGGCCAGGCCCTCTTCCTGTCGCGCAACTATCCGAAGGCCCGCGGCCTGAAGCCGGGCAAGATCCTCGACGCCGAGTACGAGGGGTTCGACTCCATCGTGCGTGGCAAGGGAGCGTTGCCCTACGCGGTCTGGGCACCCAGCAAGTACGACGCCAAGAAGGCCACGTACCCGCTCTTCCTGACGATCCCGGCCGAGGGCGAGGAGCCCAAACAACACATCCTCGAGCAGTGGATGGAAGGCGCCATCCGGGACGGGGCCATCATCGCCGCGCCCAAGATGCCGGACAACATCGACGACTGGACCGGAGTCAAGGGAGACACCGGTCTCGCGCGGATCATGGTCCTCATGCGGGCCATGCTGGAGAACTACGCCATCGACCCCGACCGCATCTATATCTGCGGCCGCGGCACGGCCGGCGTTCCGGCCGCCATCAAGATCGCGAGCCTGTTCCCCGACCGCTTCGCCGGCGTCATCGGCCGCGCCGGTGACCTGGGTGAGGGCGTCAGCGCCCAGAACTTCGGCAACCTACCAACCTGGC
The DNA here is from genome assembly GCA_029259575.1 of Planctomycetota bacterium. GTDB lineage: Bacteria > Planctomycetota > UBA1135 > UBA1135 > JAJDEX01. Next base: position 3,346 of record JAJDEX010000412.1, read on the forward strand.
TCTCGGGAGCCGGCGCCCGGGCCACGGCCTTCAAAGCCGAGGCCAAGAGTCTCGGCTGGGACGACCTGGTCACGATCGATCCCGAAGGACGGGAAGCGGAGTTCTGGACCTGGGCCAACAACAACCCGCGCCGGACACTGCCCTCGACCCTGACGCTCTACCCGCACGAGCCATTCCCCACGCGCTGCTACTGGATCAAGTCGGCCAGCGGCTTCTCGGAAGGCGCCAGCATCAAGGCCACGGTCGACCGGGAACTGAACCAGATCACCCTCGAAGGCGACAAGGTCACGGACGTGATCCTGTACCTCAACGATCAGATCATCGACCTGTCGCGCCCCGTGACCGTGCTCGCCAACGGGCAGAAGCACGTCGATCAGATCCCGCGCAGCTTCCGAACCTGCCTCGAACTCATCCAACTCGGCACCAGTGATCCGAAGCGTGTGTTCGTCGCCACCATGGCGTACACGCTTCCGGCCAAGCCTCAGTAGTCGCCGTGCCCCGCCCGGCTGAGGCCCGAGGGTCGCGCATCGTTCTTCTGCTGCTCGCCGCTGGCCTCGCCGGCGCGGGTGTGATGACGGTCGAGTTGGCCGCCGTGCGGCTGATCGCACCTCGCTTCGGCGCATCCAGCGCCGTGTGGACGAACGTGATCGGGGTGGTGCTCCTGGCCCTGTCGCTCGGGTACCTGATCGGCGCGCGCGTGTCTCGCGGCGTCGACCCGGCACGGGCTCTGGGACGCGTGCTGCTGCTGGGCGCCGTGCTCGTCG
>JAJDEX010000413.1 GCA_029259575.1 Planctomycetota bacterium
CCTTGACCGCCTGCCTGGAACAACTCCTGCCTTTCCTCGAAGGCGGCATGCGCGCACCCAGCCCGACGCAATCATGAATCGCATCACGCAAGGTCTGCTCGGTATCGCCCTCTGCTCCCTGGCCGGTTGCAGGTCCCATTCCACCGTCGAGGTGCCGCCCCAGCCTGCTCTTCCCGACACCTGGGTCGGCGAGGACGCAGGGCAGGCGCGTTCCGAGGACGCGTGGTGGGAGTCCTTCGGCAACCCGACCCTGACCGCCTTGGTCGTCGAGGCTCTGCAGAACAATCGTGATCTGCGCTCCGCGGCGCATCGCGTCGAGCTCTCCGCGGCGCAGTTCGCCATCGCCCAGTCCGGCCGGCGGCCCACCCTCAACCTCACCGGGGGCGCCGCCCGTCGGCGCCAGAACTTCATCGGCTTCCCGATCCCCGGTGGTGGCAAGGTGTTGAGCACGACGGCGACGACGATGAACCTGGGGATCGCCGCGTCCTGGGAGGCCGACCTCTGGGGACGCATCGCGGCCGGCGTGAAGGCTGCCGAGGCCGAATACATGGCCTCCGAGGCCGACGCCTTGGGCGCCGCCCAATCCGTGGCGGCCCAGGTCGTGGCCGCATGGCTGGGATTGCTCGAAGCTCGCTTCCAGCGCGAGCTCGCCGAACGCACGGTCGCCAGCTGGGAGCTCAGCGAAACCACGATCCGCAATCGATTCGAGAGCGGCGTGAACTCGGCGCTGGACCTGCGTCTGGCCACGTCGGATCTCGAGGGTGCGCGGGCGAACCTTGCGGGCAGTCGTGACGTGGAAGAGCGTTCGGCGCGTGCCCTCGAGGTGTTGCTCGGTCGCTATCCCTCCGCCGAGCTCGAGGCGGCTGCGGCTTACCCGGCGGACCTTCCGAACGTGCCCGCGGGACTTCCGGCGGACCTCCTGGGGCGTCGCCCCGATCTGGTGGCGGCTCGCATGCGGCTCGAAGCCGCGCAACAGTTGAGCCGTCAGGCGCGCAAGGACCTGCTGCCCAAGCTCACCTTGACGGGTGACCTCGGTCGCAACAGCGGCGAGTTGGGCGACCTGCTCGATGGCGACTTCAGCACCTGGGGCCTGGGGCTGAATCTCTTGCAGCCCTTGATCGACCACGGGCGGTTCGGTGCGACGATCGACGCACAGGACGCGGCCAGCCAGGCGGCTGCCGCTGACCTGGCAGGTTTGACGTTGGTCGCGTGCGCCGAGGTCGAGGGTGCGCTGGCTGCCAAGGTCTGGCTGGCGGAACGCGTGCAGCACTTGCAGGCGTCCCTCGTCGCGGCCACGGCTGCCGAGGAACTCGCCGACGACCAGTACCGGCGCGGCCTCATCACGATCATCACCGTGCTCGACGCTCAGCGTCGCCGGTTCCAAGCGGAGAGCCTGCTGATCAGCGGGCACCGGCTCCAGTTCGAGAATCAAGTCAACCTGCACCTCGCTCTCGGAGGAGGTTTCGGCGTCGCGCCGGACTAGGACGAACCATGCGCATCATCCTTCAAATCGGACTGCCCGCCGTCGTGCTTGCGGTCGCCATCTCGATCATGACCCTCCTGGCCAGCGCCAAGGAGGACGTGATTCCCGTGGATCCGATCCTGGCCATCCCGATCGTCCAGGTCATGACGCCCGAGGCCCAGGTCTACACGCCACGCATTCGAACGTACGGGGAAGTGCGCGCACGCCGTCGAGCCACCTTGTCCGCCCAGGTCGGCGGTCGCGTCGAGTGGGTCAGCGACGAGCTGATCCCCGGTGCGTTCCTGACCGCGGGCCAGGAATTGCTGCGCATCGAACGCGCGGACTACGAGGTGGCCCTCACCTTGGCGCAGTCGCGCTTGGTGGAAGCGCAAACAGCACTCGCGCTCGAGACCGCCCAGGGGGAATCCGCCGCGCAGGAGTACGCCAGTTCGGGGCGCGGCGAGCCGTCCCCGTTGGTGTTGCGTGAGCCGCAGAGAGCGCAGGCCCTCGCCCAGGTCTCGGCCGCGGAAGCGACGGTCGCCTCCGCCGAACTGGACCTGCTGCGCACGACCGTGACGGCTCCCTTCGCGGCGCGCGTGCGCATGGAATCGGTGTCGCTCGGCCAGGTCGTACAAGCCGGGCAAGCCCTGGGCGAGCTCGCGTCCACGGACGTGGCCGAGGTCCGCGTGCAACTGCGCGACCTCGAGCTCGAACACCTGGACCTGCCCATGGGGACCCAGGCCAAGGAACTGGGTGCGCCGGTCACCCTGATGGCCGATTTCACGGGCGAGCGCCGCACCTGGACGGGGCGCATCGATCGCGTGGACGGCGAGCTCGATCCCACCAGCCGCATGGCGGTCGCCTACGTGGCGGTGCAGGACCCCTTCGGCCAGTTGGGTGGCCCGGCCGAGTTCCCGCTGCTCGCTGGACTCTTCGTCGACGTGCAGGTGGACGGCCGCGCGATCCCAGGCGCGTACGTCGTGCCACGCCACGCGTTGCAGCCCGGCGGAGCCTTGCTGGTCATGGTGAGCCCCGATGAGGCCGGTCAAGGAACGTTGGCGGTACGACATCCGGAGATCGTCTTCCGGGATCGCGACAACGTGGTGCTGACCTCGGGCCTCGAACCTGGCGACCAGGTGGTCGTCTCGCCGCTGACGACCGCGGTCCAGGGCATGCCGATCCGCGTGTTGGTCGAACTCGCGGCCCTCCCCGATGTGACACCGAACGACACGGAACCGACCGACGAGCCCCGCGAAGGCGAACAACGATGAACCGAGGGCCGATCGCATTCTTCGTCCACAACCGGGTCGCCGCGAACATCTTGATGCTCGTGGTGGTCGCGGCTGGACTGATGTCCATCTTCCGATTGAAGGTCGAGGTCTTCCCCGAGTTCTCGGCCGAGATGGTGACCATCGCCGTGCCGTATCCCGGCGCCGCGCCCGAGGAGGTCGAAGAAGGCATCTGCCGCAAGATCGAAGATCGGCTGCAGGGCCTGAACGGCGTCAAGAAGATCACCTCCAGCGCTGCGGAAGGCGCGGGCGCGGTCACGGTGGAAGTGCGGCCGGGGGAAGACCTCGCGCGCGTGCTGCGCGAAGTGAAGACCGAGGTCGACGCGATCGATTCGTTCCCGGTCGAGGCCGAGCGCCCGGTCGTCAGCGAGGTCGTCCCGCGCGCCCAGGTCATCAACGTGACGGTCGCGGGCGACGTCGGCGAGCGCACGCTCAAGGACCTCGCCGAACGCACGCGCGACGACCTGCTCGCCATCGATGGCATCACGCAGGTGCAGCTGACCATCGCGCGGCCCGACGAGGTCTCGATCGAGGTCTCCGAGGAGAACCTGCGCCGCTACGGCCTGTCCTTCGACGAGGTCGCGGCGGCCGTGCGACGCTGGTCGCTGGACATCCCCGGCGGTGCGATCAAGACGCAGGGCGGCGAGATCCTGCTGCGCACGAAGGGGCAGGCCTATTCGGGCCAGGAGTTCCGCCAGATCGTGCTGCGCAGCCGCCCCGACGGGACGCGCTTGCTGCTGGGGGACGTGGCGGACGTCGTCGACGGCTTCGCCGAAACCGATCAAGGCGCGCAGTTCGACGAGCAACGCGCCGTCGTCCTGCAGGTGTTCCGCGTGGGCGACGAGAACGCATTGGACATCTCGAAAGCGGTCAAGGCGTTCTGCGCGGCGGCCCAGGAGCGCATGCCACCCGGTGTCACGGTCACGCCCTGGCGCGACGACGCGCGCTACCTCCAAGGTCGCCTCGACACCCTGATCCGCAACGGCCTGCAGGGCCTCGCGCTCGTGTTCATCGTGCTGCTGATGTTCTTGCGCCTGCGCTTGAGCTTCTGGGTGACACTGGGCATCCCGATCTCGTTCTTCGGCACCTTGATGCTGATGCCGGTGTTGGGTCAGTCGATCAACGTCCTGAGCCTCTTCGCGTTCATCGTCGTGCTGGGCATCGTGGTCGACGACGCCATCGTCGTGGCCGAGAGCATCTACAAGCGCATCCAGCGTGGCGAGGACGGTGAGGAAGCCGCGATCGGCGGAACGCAACGCGTGGCGGTGCCGGTG
>JAJDEX010000414.1 GCA_029259575.1 Planctomycetota bacterium
TTGAACCCACAACCTGCTGATTACAAATCAGCTGCTCTAGCCATTGAGCCACGCTGGCAGTTCCAGGTCGCCCAACCCGGTCCCAGGCAAGCCCAGGTCCGGAAGTGGAGCGGATAGGTTAGTGACGGACTTGCCCCCGTCAACCCCGGGCACCAGCAAATCGTCAAGTTCCGTGAAGTCCTTCCGAGATCCCGGTCGGGGTGTCGGTCGATGCCCAACGGCTGGCCCCGGGGAACGGTCGGATCAACGCCGCCGGATCTGCCCCATGTGGAAGGCGTGCGCGGCCTCCACCTGCTCCAGCGAGTCCCCGCCGTACTTGTCCAGGAAGGCCTCGCCCAGGGCGAGCACCACGACGGCCTCCCCCACGACGCTGGCGGCGGGAACGCTGGTCACGTCCGAGCGTTGGTAGGTCGCGGGCGCGGCGGCCCCGGTCTCCAGGTCCACGCTGTCGATGCCGCGCCGCAACGTCGGGATCGGCTTCATGGCGGCCCGCAGGACGAGCTCCTCGCCCGTGGTCAGACCACCCTCCAGTCCGCCGGCGCGGTTCGAGCGGCGTGCGAACGGTGTATGGGATCCCGCGGGAGCCGGATCGATCGGGTCGTGGACCAGGGATCCGGGGGCATCGGCCACGGCCATGCCCATCCCGACCTCGACGCCTTTGATGGCGGGGATCGAGAACAGGGCCGCGCCGAGCCTGGCGGTCAGGCGGTCGGCGGGTTGCTGATAGCTGCCCAGCCCGGGCGGTAGGCCGAGGGCGCGGACCTCGAACCGCCCCCCGAGGCTGTCCTGGGCCTCCTTGGCCTGGTCGACGCGCTCGATCAGCGCCGCCTCGGCAGCCGGATCCAGGGCATGGAACAGCGATTCCGAGCGCAGGGCGGCCCGTTCCGCCCCGGCGGCGTCCCAGGCATCCTCGCGCACGGCGACCCCGCCGACGGAGAGGACGTGGGCGAAGACCTCGATGCCGAAGGCGTCCAGGACCTGGCGGACGATGCCGGCGGCGGCGACCCGGGCCGCGGTCTCCCGCGCACTCGCCCGCTCCAGCACGGCGCGCCCGTCCTGGTGTCCGTACTTCTGGCAGCCTGCGAGGTCGGCGTGCCCAGGGCGCGGACTGCGCACGGGCGGCAACTGCTCGATCACGCTGTCCTTGTTCTGGATCAGGAACGAGATGGGCGAGCCCAGGGTGACGCCGCCCTTGGTCCCGCTGAGCAGCTGGATGCGATCGGTCTCGATCTTCATCCGCCCGCCGCGACCGTAGCCCTCCTGCCGCCGCGCGAGCTCCGCATCGATCGACGCGAGGTCCAGGGTCAGGCCGGCCGGAATCCCCTCGACGATGCCGACGAGGCTCGGTCCGTGCGATTCACCTGCGGTCGTATAGCGAAGTCGGGTCACGCGCCCAGGCTAGCGATTGCGGACATCCTGCGCGCGAACCACCACCCGGAATACAGGGTCCGACGAAGGGCCGGGCCCCGGGGCTCAACTCACGAACGACGGGTCCTGGGGGGCCCCGTTCGATCCGACGCCAGGAGTGGCGGCATCGACCGGCGGGCGGGCCGGGACGATCTCGACCCAGCCTCCAGGATTCGTCTCGATCGCGCCGCCCACGAGGGACACGGGCGATTGAACAGCCGCTTCGCGCTGGATCTCGGCGAGGCACGTCACGACGCGTTCCTCGAGATCGGCGAAGTCGAAGGGTTTGGAGAGGGTGCCGCACACGGCATCGATGGACTCGAGTCGTCCGATCGAATCGGCGTCGAGGAAGCCCGAAACGACCAAGGTCGGGGGCAGCAGGCCCTCCTGCTCGAGGCGCGGCAACTCCTCCAGCGCACTCTCCATCCCAAGATCCAGGTCGGACAGCATCAGGTCGGGGCGCGCCGCGGTCAGCTCGTCCCGCGCCTCCGCGAACGACTCCGAGGTCCTCACCTCGAAGCCACGCTTGCCCAGGAACCAGGCCACCAGCTCGACGATGCGCGCATCGTTGTCGACGACCAGGATGCTGGGCGCGTCACCGACGCTCGGGCCCGAATGTTGCGTGGTGTGGTCTGTGGATTCCATGGTGCGCTCGCTGAAACGCCCACCCTACCGACCGCGGTCTCCCGTTCAAGCCCGCTCCCCGAACGCTGGTGGAATGTGTCTCGTCCAACACGCGCGTCCGGTCGATCGTTCGACGGGGCGCGCGCTCCAGCGGCCCTAGAGGCCAGCGAGCGGGGCACGCCCGTCGCCCAGCGACTCGTCGGACGCAAGCTGGACACCAGCGCGTTCCAGCATCGCCAGGTGCAGGTCGGCGATCGGCGTCTCGCGCGGATGGTCCACCACGCGGCCCGGTCGGGCTCCCCCACCTTCGCCCGCCACCAACGTCGGCAGGTCGTGGTGCCAGTGGCGGTTGCCGTCCTCGATGCCCGAGCCGTACACGACCAAGCTGTTCGCCAACAGGTCCGTCTCGCCGTCCGGGGTCGACGCCAGGCCCTGCAAGAGGTGTCCGAACTGCGCGGCGAGGTAGGCATCGATCTTGGCGATGCCCGCCAGCTTGGGAGCGTCCTTGCCGTGGTGCGAGATCTCGTGGTGCCCGCCGTTCACCGACACTTCGCGATAGGCGCGGTTGCTGCCTTCGTTCCCCAGCATCACGGTCACGATGCGGGTCGCATCCGTCGTCAACGCGAGTCGCGCGACGTCCAGCAGCGCGCGCGCGTGTTCGCCCAGGTCGGCCGGCGCCTCGGGCGGGCGATCCTCGTCGGGCACGCCCAACGCGGCCAAGGTCTCGGCTCGATCGATGCGTCGCTCGACCTCGCGCAAACCAGCCAGGTATTCGTCGAGTCGGTGGCGATCGTCCGCCGCGAGTTGCGCGGACAACCGCTTCGCATCGTCGCGCACGAGGTCGAGCACGCTGCGCCGGCGCGCGCGGCGGTCCTCGGCCACCTCGCTCGGCAGCCCTTGACCGTCGCCGCGGAACAGCCGGTCGAACGCGCGACTGGGGCGCGTCTCCTTGCTGGCCGGCGTCGTCGGACCTTCCCACGACAAGTGGCTCTGATAGGCGCACGCGTACCCCGAATCGCACTGACCCGAGAGACGCGGGGACTCGGTCCCCAGCACGAGGGACCGGAACAACGTCGCGTCGCCGATGCGTTGGGCGGCGAGCTGGTCGGCGCTGATCCCGAGCTGCACCTGGCCGGCGTCCTTCAACGGCTGCACGCCCGTCAACCATGCGGCTGCGGCGCGCGCGTGATCGCCCGGACCATCGCCGTTCGCCCGCGCGTGATGCGCCGTCAAGTTCTGGTGGATCGACAGCCGTGATCGGAAGGGTGCCAAGCTGCGGAGCGACGGGGGCAAGACGTCGAGCTCCCGTTCGACCTGCACGTCGTCCTGGATCTCGGACGCCTTCGCACGGCGCGGGTTCTCCATCTCGCCGCCGTAGCGCCACTCCCCCACGTTCACGCCGTTCGGGACGTAGACCCAGACCAACCGCACCGGAGCCGCCGGAGCGCTCCAAGCCCCCTTGGGCAACATCGCTTCCAGGTAGGGCAGTGAGACGATCGCGCCGGCGCTGCGCAGGAGGGTCCGTCGGGAGAGGGGCTTCGGCATGGTTCGACGTTAGCGGTCCTGGTCCTGTCCTGCGAGGGTCCGGCCCCGCGCGTGCGTCAGAAGAGGGCTCGCGCACACCGCGCGCAGGGCCTGGCCGAACGTCGGGCGTTCCGGATCGAGCTCGTCCAGGATCGCGTCGATCGCGGGCCGGTCGCTGCGCTCGATGCCACGGCCCAGCGCGAACACGAGCATGCGTTCGACGATCTGGCGCGGCAGTCGTGGCTCGTTCGCCAGGATCTCGGCCAGCTGAACCGGCCCGGCGAACGTGCGACCGTCCGGGAGTTCGCCGGTCGTGTCGAGCCCTTCGGCCTCGGCGCCCGAGCGAGCGCGACCGATGCCGTCGAAGGCCTCCATCCCGAATCCGATCGGATCGAGCGCGACGTGGCACACGCGGCAATCGGGGTCGGCGCGATGCAGCTCGAGGCGTTGGCGCAAGGACAGTCCACTTTCGGCGGAGGAGTCGTCGAGGCTGTCCGCACCTGGCGGAGGATCCGGCGGCGGCGTACCGAGCAGCGCCTCGAGCACCCACTTGCCACGGCGCGGGATCGACGTGCGCGCGGGGTTGCTCGTGACCGTCAGCAGACTCGCATGCCCCAACACACCGCGCCGCGGCGTGTCCGTCAGCGACACGCGCTGCCATTGCCCGCGCGGCACCACCTTCAATCCGTACAACCGCGCCAGCCGACTGTCGACCCACGTCCAGTCGGCGGCGACCAGGTCGGTCAGCGGGCGGTCCTCGAAGAGCAACTCCTCCAGCACGCGGCGCGTCTCCTCGACCGAGCTGCGCCCCACGTTGAAGTTCCAGCCAGGGAACGCGTCGGGGTCGGGCCGGTGCTGATCGAGCGCGGGCACGCCGAGCCAGGCGAGGCCGAACGACTCGGCCAGGATGCGCGCGCGCGGATCCGTCAACATGCGTTCGACCTGGGCGGCGAGCCCCGCATCGTCGTCGAGCCGACCGTCGGCCGCCGCGTCCAGCAACGCCTCGTCGGGAACGCTGCTCCACAGGAACAACGCCAACCGCGTCGCCAGTTCGAATCCGCCGAGGCGTGTGGTGCCCGCGTCCCGCACGTCCTCGACCCTCACTGCTTCAACCCGCAGGTGGAAGTGCGGCGAGGCCAGCAGCGCCACCGCGCCGACCTGCATGCGCAACGCCTCGGGGTCGGCGTCCTGAGTCAGCGCGAGCAGCCTGTCGAGCTCGACGGACTGCAACGGTCGGCGCCACAGTCGCCGACCCAGCAGCTCCAGCTGAGCACGCGCCGAAGCGTCCCCTCGTTCCGCTGCCCGCGTACGCAGCGCGAGGTGGACGTCCGATTCTTGCGCCGCATCCAGCGGCCCCTCGAGCGTCGCCCCGTACACGAACAGGTTGCGGTCGCGCAGCTTCGGGTTCGCGTTCTGCGGGTCGTAGTGGTCGTTGGTGAAGCGCACGGCCAACGTGCGCGCGCCGCCCTCCATCTCGAACTCCCAGCGTTCCGTCTGGGTGGCACCAGGCTCCGCTTCGATCTCACGCTCCTCGCCCACGCGGCGAGCGTCGACCTTGAGGCGCGCCTTCGCCAACTCGTCGCCCGCCCGCGAAGCGGACAACTGCACGGTCAACGCATACCGACCCGTGCGCGGTGCCCAGAGGCCGAAGGTCGCGCTGCTGGTCGTCGACAACACTGCAGCGTCGCCGCGGTGACCTCCCGACTCGAAGGCTTCGGGCCCGAAGTGCTGGACGTGCGGCAGTCGCGGGTCGTCGTGCGGAAACACCATCGTCGCGGCCAGGTCGGCCAGGGACAACATGTGCTCCACGCGCTCGGCCGGCAGCGCCAACGCCCCGGCGGCCGTGTCGAATCCATGCCCGACCGGATCGGGACCCAGGATCTTCGCCGCGTCCAGTTCGACTCCCAGGACGTCGTGCAAGGCGCGCGTGATCTCGCGCCCGTTCAAGCGACGCAAGGGCGCGGGTCCCGGATCGAGCGCTCCATCGGACAGGGCGGGAACACGCGCATCGATCCAATCCACGAAGCGCGCCTTCGTCTTCGCATCGGGCCGCGACGAACCGAGCGGAGGCATCTCGCCAGCGAGAACGACCTCGCGGACCAGGTCCCAATCGAACGCGTCCAGCCCCTCGGGCGTCGCCACCCCACCCAGGTCGTAACCGGCCGCCGGATCGTCGCCGCCGTGACATTCGGCGCAGTGCTCGGCGAACACGGGCGCCACGTCCCGGGCGAAGTCGTCGGAATCCGCCCGGGCGTCCGAGCCCTGGCTCAGGACCGGCAGGGTCAACAAGGTGAGTCCGAGCAGAGGGCGCAGCATCCCCCCATGGTACGCACTGGCTCCGCTCGAGCGAAACGGGGCGCAGGCAGCCCGGCCCTCGGGCTAAATGCAAGTGACTCGCAATATGCGAGTGACTTTCACAGACTCTCGTACGGCGTGACCTCGTCGTAGGCGACGCGCACCTTCATCGAGCCCAGCTTGCAGACGACCTCGCGCTTCTCGCGGTCCAGCTTGTGCACCAGGACGCGATTACCCTGATAGCACTTTGGAGTGCCTGGAACTCCGGCCGCGCCCTTGTTGAGCCGACATCATCGCCAACCTCATCCGGGCCCACCATCCGATACACGGTCGATTCTCTCCCATCGCATCCCCGCCGGCTCAATGGGATTTTCGGTGGGCGCAACGAATGGGCCACTAGGGCCCAGCACAATCCCGTGCATCTCCCGATACTGCATATGGCTTTGGGAGATTGTAGCCCCCGGGGTCACAATCTCCAACACGCCACCATTTACGCGCACACCCGTCCCGTTGAGCAAGAGCTCACCAGTCTTGAACCATATCTCAGCAGGAGGTCGAAACTCGATCGCTGCAGCAACCTCTCCCATCGCTGTGCGGACAACCAGAGTACTTCCTGAGAACTCGTAGTCCCAACCCGCCGTTGTAAACACAAGTTCATTCGAGTCAATGAGCACCATCATCTGATTGAATCTGTCGAACAGGGCCATGCTCACGTACACATGCCCATCTAGGAGCTCAAACATCAAGAGAGGCGTTCGATCAACAACCACCGCCTGCATTCGCTTTGGCTTCTCATCGAAGGCCATAGTAAATCGGCCAGACCCAATCAAGACTGAACACTCATGACCTACTCGCCCATAGTGCAGCTTGTAAGGCGTCGTAATCCCGTTCTTGATATTCACGGGGTCCAAGTTCGCCTCCTGAACTACTGCCAGTGGCAGCAACCCCTTCGTCTTCTCTTCGTGGTGATTGGGGCAGAGCAACGTTAGGTTCACTTCTTCATGCTCACGCTCTTCCGAGTACGGCTTCATGTGATCGATGTGATAGACGGGGCTACCACAAATCACGCAACCAAACCCGCAGCGCTGTCGAACCGCCCGCTTCATGGGAAGCGGAATATGGGGCCTTTTGATCATGCGCGTAGCTTAGCATTGAGAGTGAATAACTGCATACATCTTGGCAGCCCTTCCAAGTCACTCATTGCGGTTCTTGTATCCGTCATTAGGACCGCCCTCATTTCCACGGTCAGCAGCCGGCCCATTGAGGCATTGCGACCATATCGCTCACAAACTCTCATACGGCGTGACTTCGTCGTAGGCCACGCGCACCTTCATCGAGCCCAGCTTGCAGACGACCTCGCGCTTCTCGCGGTCGAGCTTGTGCACCAGGACGCGTTGGCGGTAGCGCGGTAGGTAGACGAGGCTGCCCTTGCGCAGGCTGTCGAGGAAGGTCTGGCGGCGTTCGGTCAAGGACGCGCCCGAGAGGTCCTGGTCCAGCTGGTTCAAGATCGCGGCCATCGCTTGCGCGGCCTCGTTGGACAGTTGCGGCAAGAGGGCGCGCGCGCGGTCGACGCCGCGGGCTGCATCGCGGACGCGCTCCTCGAGCCCTCTTTGCGCCTCGGCCTCGAGTTGATCGGAGCGACGCTCGAGTTCCTCGCGGCGCGTCTCGAGTTCGCGCGTCACCTCGCGCGCCTTGTCGCGCTCCCCTTCCGCGGCGTTGCGCACGGCCTCGGCTTGCACGCGCGCATCGCGCACGTCGTCCATCAGCTCGGCCAGCTCGCCCTCGCGACGATGGGTGCGTTGTTCGGCGACCTGCAGCACGTCTTCGGGCAACCCCAGGCGCCGCGCGATGATGAGGGCACCGGACTCGCCGGGCGAACCGACGTGCAGCACGTAGCGCGGCTCTAGGGTGGCCAGGTCGAACTCGGTGCAGGCGTTCTCGGCGCGCGCGTGGCGGAAGGCGAACTCCTTGAGCTTGCCGATGTGCGTCGAGACCAACGTCGGGACGCCGCGCGCGAGCAGCGCTTCCAGAACGGCGGTGCCGAGCGCGCCGCCTTCGTCCGGATCCGTGCCGCCGCCCAGCTCGTCCAGCAACACCAGACTGTGCGGCGTCGCGGTGCGCAACGCGCGCTCGATGCGCACCAGGTGACTGGCGAACGTCGACAGGTTCTGGCTGATCTCCTGCTCGTCGCCGATGTCGGCGGCCACGCGATCGAACAGCGGGACGGTCGTGCCCTCGCCGCCGGTCACGGGCAGGCCCAAGGCCGTCAGCAACGCGAACAGGCCCGTGGTCTTCAAGGCGAGCGTCTTCCCGCCCGTGTTCGGCCCGGTGATGATCAGCATGTCGAAGTCATCGCCCAGGCGCACGTCGATCGGAACGACGTCCGCCAGCGTCTCGGCCTCGACCTGCGCGAGCAACAGGGGATGCCGTCCGCGTTTGATCAACAGGCCGCGCGCCGCGCCCTTCTCGCCGGGCTGGATCGCGGCGACGGCGGACATGCGGACGCAGACGCGAGCCCCGATCCATGCCAGTTCGAGCTCGGCGACGGTCTCGGTCAGCAGCATCAGGGCGTCCTCCTGAGCGAGCACCTCGCGGCCGAGCTCGAGCAGGATGCGTTCGACCTCGCGTCGGCGGTCCGCATCGGCCTCGGCCATGCGGTTGCCCAGCTCGACGACCTCGCGCGGCTCGATGAACACGCTCTCGCCGCTCTGGCTGCGATCGTGGACGAGACCCCGCACGCGCCCCGCGCTCTTCGCCTTGACGGCCAGCACGGGACGGCCGCCGCGACGGTGGATCGCCATGTCGGACAGCACCGCGCGCACGTCGCCGCGTGCGACGACGTCCTTCATCGCGCGGTCGATGCGTTCCGACATCTCGGAGACGATGCGGTCGAGTCGGCCGAGCAGTTCGGAGGCGCTGGGCTTCACACGCCCGCGCCAATCCAGCACGTCGTCGAGACGCGCCTCGAGCGGTCGCAGGTTCGGGACGAGGTCGGCGATCTCGGCCAGAGCCGGGACCTCCTCGCGGCGCAGACCGAACCACTCGACCAGTCCGCGACTGGCGGCCAAGCAGGCGCGCAGTGCGCTGAGGCGTGTCTCGTCCAGGCCGCGCAGTCCTTCCGCCAGGAGCGCCTTCGGGTCGGTGAGCCCGGCGAAGTTGGGTTCGTCCTTGCGGCCGATGCGCTCCTGGGCCTCGCGGATCCGGGCGAGGGCTGCCGTGGCCTGGGCGGGCTCGCGCGGAGCCAGCTCCATGAGCGCCCTGCGTCCGAGGCTCGACGAGGCCTCGCGCGCATAGAGCGCGAGCACCGCATCCAGCTCCAGCACCTCGGCCGCGAACGGCTCGCGCGCGGCCGTCACCGCGCTGGGTACCGTCGCGGGAACGGTGGAGTCGGGGTCGGGCCGACCGCTGGGCGTCACATCCTGGGAAGACATCGCGGAAGAGGGTACTGCCTGGACCGATGGATGCGACGTGGCAGGTAGACTCCCGCGTCCCCCACAATCCGGGAGCCCCCCATCAGGAGATCGGCCGGGGTCCCCAACGAGACACGACATGAGCCAAGACCATCTGAACGACGCGCGCTTCGAGACCCGCACCATCCACGCCGGCCAGGGCCCCGACCCCCAGACCGGGGCGGTCATGACCCCCGTCTACCTGACCAGCACGTACGCCCAGACCTCGCCCGGCCAGACCATCGGCGGGTACGAGTACTCGCGCACCCACAACCCGACGCGCACGGCGCTGCAGGACAACCTGGCCTCCCTCGAGGGCGGCGCCTGGGGCCTGTGCTTCAGCTCGGGCCTGGCCGCGACGAACGCCCTGATGGACCGGCTCGTCCCGGGCGACCACGTGATCGCGGGCAACGATCTCTACGGCGGCACGTACCGCATCTTCACCAAGGTGTTCGAACGCTACGGCATCGAGTTCAGCTTCGTCGACACGCGCGACGTCGAGTCGATCCGCGGTGCGCTGACGCCCAAGACCAAGTACGTCTACATCGAGACGCCTTCGAACCCGCTGCTCAACCTGACCGACATCGCGGCCGCGGCCGAGATCACGCACGCCGGTGGCGCGCAGCTCGTCGTCGACAACACGTTCGCGACGCCCGCGCTGCAGCGCCCGCTCGAGCTCGGCGCGGACATCGTGCTGCACTCGCTCACGAAGTACCTCGGCGGTCACAGCGACGTCGTCGCCGGCGCGTTGATCGGCAACGACCAGACGACCCAGGAGGAGCTCGCCTTCTACCAGAACTCGGTCGGTGGCACGCCCGGCGCGATGGACGCATTCCTCGTGCTGCGTGGCACCAAGACGTTGGCCATCCGCATGCAGCGTCACGGCGAGAACGCGCTGGCGGTCGCGAAGCACCTCGAAGCCCACGACGGCGTCGAGAAGGTGTTCTACCCGGGCCTCCCCTCGTTCCCCCAGCACGAACTGGCCAAGCGCCAAATGGCCAGCGGCGGCGGGATGGTGTCGTTCGAGCTGAAAGGTGGCGTGCTGGCGGGCGAGACGTTCGCCAGTTCGACCAAGATCTTCACGCTGGCCGAGTCGCTCGGTGGCGTCGAGTCGCTGGTCGAGACGCCCCCGTCGATGACGCACGCGTCGATCCCGCCCGAGGTGCGCCACGCGGCGGGCCTGATGGACGGCCTCGTGCGTTTGTCGGTCGGGATCGAGCACGTCGACGACCTGATCGCGGACATCGACCAGGCGCTCGTCACGGCGCTGGCGACGGCGAACCAGCACGGCTGAGCGCAGCCTGCCGGAGGTGCGCATCACGGCGCCGCGTGGAGCAAGGGCTCTGCGCGGCGCCGTTCTTGGATCGCCAATTCGGTCGTTCAACGGGTTGGGCCGCGCGGGAGGGCCGGGTCCCGAGGATCGGGATGGCAACAGGCGGGTCTCGCTTCCCCATGAACGCCTCCAGCCCTCGGCCCGTCAGCGATCGATCGGGGGTCGGAGCCGTGCCGTGACGGTCGTGCCGGGTCGCACGTGGAACTCGACGCGCTCGGCTCGACCTCCGTGCTCGTAGGCCAGGACATAGTCGCCCTCGGGGAGCTCCACTTGATCTCCGAACGTGCCGGACGCGACGACCTCGCCGGAAGGACGCATGACCTCGAACGCAGGCGGGGCCGAACGGATCGTGTCCAGGACGAGCGAGGCCAAGAGGGCAGCCTCCTCGACTTCGACATAGACACCGTCGGCCGCCTCCGCGATCGCCTTCAATTGCTGGGTCCAGGCGGGACGACCGATGTCGAACCCGACGACGTGCAGGTGGACGTCGGATCGCCCGGCCCACGCACCAGCCGCGGCCACGGGATCCTGACGGGTGTCCTCCCCACCGTCCGTCAACAACACCACGATCGTTCCACGCCCGTCCGGCGCCGACGCCAGGTCGCGATGCGCTCCTTCGAGACTGAGGGTGAGCGGTGTCTTGCCGCGCGGACGCAACGCATCGAGTTGACCGAAGAACGTCTCCAGCTCGAGCTCGCCGAAGGGAAGCACGAGCTCGGTGTCCTCGGAGGCGCCCTCCTCGATCGCGCGCTTCCGGTGACCGTAGACGCGAAGCGCGACATGGGTGTCCTGCGGCAACGCCGAGGCCAGCTGGCGCACGGCATCGCGTGCGATGTCGAACTTCCGCTGTCCCTCGATCTTGGACAGCATCGAACCCGAGGCATCGAGGATCACGTAGACGCTCTCATCCCCGGGAGGCAGGTCGTGCAGCGTGGCCAAGGCGCCCGGCCCGACCTCGAGGGGCTCCTCGGGCTCATCCAGCTCCAGGGACTCGGTCGCACGGGTCAGGAACAGGAGGGCGAAGCTGGTCGCGATGCGCGGATTCTTCTCAAGGTTGGTGCCGATCCAGGACCCGTCGCTCTTCTGATGGTCGACCAGGTAGCGCGCGCCTTCGGGGTACCACTCGTGCGTCCCGATGAAGTCCAGGCCGAGGATCTGCCCCACCCGTTCGAGGCCGTAGAGGTAGTAGAAGTGCCAGTCCTTGTGCTCGGGGTTCTTGCTCACGGACCAGTTGCGATCGAGCCAGGCGAGGCCATCTCGGATCCGCAGGTCCCGCCGCGGATCCAACTCCGGATCGGCGCGCCGCAACCCGATGGCGAGGCTGCAGATCCCCGAACAAGTCATGCTTCCGTAGGCGCTGCCCGTGGTGTAGCCCCAGCCTCCGAACACGCCCCGTTGCGGGTTCACGTTCTCGCGAGTCGCGAAGGTGCTCACGACTCCGTGCCAGGTGCTGGGTTCAAAAGCGATCCCTTGGTTTTGCGCAGTGGAGAGACCCAGGACCGCGAACTGGGAGACCGAATTGTCCCCGTCCGAATGTCGGGTCGGGGATTGCCGGCGCTCCATCTGCAAGAGCGGCCGATCCGCCTCGGGGACGTCACCACCTGTGAGCTCCAGCACGCTCGTGACCCCCTCTTCGTCCGGCACGATCTCCTTGATTCGACCCAGGTCGGGGAACAACAACAACCGGTCGAGCCGCACACCGTACGGCCAGCTTCCGCCGGGCCCCTGACTCTCCATCAGGGACAGGTGAACGTCCTCGAGCAACTTGCGGTGTTCGGGTTCGTCCAGCTTGTCCAGGATCATCGCCAGGACGCCCAACTGGTAGACGCCGAGCGCATGGACGTGGACACCTTCCAACACATGTCGCAGGACGCGAGCGAACTCAGGGTCCGTTCGGTGGGCTTCGCAATGAACGAGTGCGAGCAGCACGGGATAGTCGCTCACTCCCGCCGTGAAGACCCCGTTCTTCGTCCGGCTCGCGACCAATTCCAACAGGAAGTCGCGGCCCCGATCGATGGCGCGATTCACCTTGTGCGGTTCGAGGCCGACGCCGGCCAGCCCGCGGGGAACGCGGGCGTCGTCGTACACGTGTTGCCCCATGGTCGACCGGTTGGGATCGGCTGCGGGAACGCGGATGTCGCCACCTTCGACGAGGGGCAGGAAGTCCACCGACAGCAGACCGCGGTGAATCAGGACCCCACCTTCGACCGCGTCGTCGGGGACCTCGAACACGAGTTCGAGCCGTCGCACGCCCTCGTCGGGAACCCAGAACGGCCTGCCGCGCGGGCTGGGTGAGGGCGCCGCCCAACTCTTGGTGTGAGGACCGTGAACCCCGCCGTTCGTGTCGAGGATCGCGAACCGACCCCAAGGTGTGATCGTCGCGGAACGGCCCGGAGGCGCGGTGATCCACACTTCCGTCGTGATCCAGGTGTGGTCGGCCTTGGGCTTCCGACCTTGGAAGGTCGGGACGACCTGCGGCGCATCGATCGCGAGCGTCGCGTCCAGGTCCTGAACGTGCTGCGCGTCCGCGGGAAGGTCCGGGATCGTGAACGTGCCGACCAAGGAGAACCGCAGGGTCCTGGGGCGCACGACGCCTCCACCGGGGACCTGGCCGGGCTCGAACCCGCAGACCAATGCGACGTGGTCCGCGTTGGCGAGCATGGCGCGCGGCACCTCGAAGACCATGCGCCCACCGAGGGTCTCCGTGGGAAACAGCGAGAGCTCGTGGGAGAGATCGGTCGGATGTCCCGCGAGCGGTCGTCGCGGATGCACGCCGTCGATCAACAGTTGCACACGCTCGAACAACGAGCTCCACGGAAAGCGCTCGGTGGGTGCGCCCTCGACCACGAGTCGATGCTGGGCGCGCAGGTCGATCGCCACGTAGACGTGCCCCTTCCGAGCGGTCTTGGTTCCAAGCTCCAGGGCGGTCTCGAAGCCCAGGACATCGACCCGGACGGCCTCGTTCTCGGCGGTGGCGAACGGTTCGGGCTGCGGCGCGCTGGCTTCGACGATGGGAAGGTGAGCGATGGATCGCCCCTCCTCGACGAACGCGATCGAGAACCGCTCGAAACCCGCTCTCGGGACCAGGAAGGCGACCTTCCCCGATCGATGCTCGCCCGGTTTCAACCTGAGCGGGTTCTCCAAGCCACCTTCGTCCGGGATCGCTCTGGTCGGAACGCTGTGGACGCCATCGACAACTGCGATCAGGCAGTTGGCGAGTGTCGGTGAGCGCCAGGGTTCCGCGTCGGCCGCGAGCCGCACCGTGAGATCGACCTCGAGCGCGACCTCGTCGTCCTTGACCGGCTTGCCGTTCACGAGATCGGTGAATCGAGCACCGGTCCATTCGAGGGTCACGCTGCCGGTCTCGACGCGACCGGGCTCGACGATCAAAGGTGTTGCACCTGGAATCCAGTGCGGCGCTCTGGTCTCGGTCGCGTGCGCTGTCCAAGCCAGGTCCAAGGTCAGCTCGTTGGACACGTCGGTCGGAGTCGTTGCCGGGTCAGGGTCGCCGGGCACGGCATCCTCGACAGCGATGTCGAAGGTCGGACGGGACTGCACGCCGGCGTACGTCATCTGGATCGACGTCCCGATCGAGGCGGGTGCGTCGAGCACGACACGGAAGGCGCGCCGCCCACCTCCCGAGGGAACGAGGAACGGCTCGGAGCGTGGGAGGTCGGCGAGTCCGAGCGTCACGACCGGCTGGGCACCGTCGACGAGGAAGCGTCCGCTGAAACCGATCAGGCCACCTTGCTCGGCGGCTTCGACCCGGCCCTCGATCACGAGCAACGTGCGACCGTTCTCGGCCTGAAGTTCACCGAAACCCTCGCACGCCGTGACGCTCAGAATCGCCACGGACAGGAGGCCGTCGTCGACGACCACCGCCGCCATTTCCGGCTCGGGCTGCACCGGTTCACCCTCGAGCGGAAGCCGCAACGTGACGGGTTGGAGCGGGGTTCCGTCGGTCATCTTGAAGAGCGGGAACGCGCAGGACAACTCGAGCGAGCGCGCCTGGAGCGGCGCGAGGAAGATCGCCTCCGCACCGGTCGGGAGATCCGGCAGGAAGATCGGGTCCTGGGCCCCGGTGCCGAGCAGGTCCTCGCGGGGCCGCGCCCACATGCCGTCCACGAGCAACTCGAGGTGCTGCGCGGACTCGAGGTAGAGCGCGGGGTCCCTCCCGAGCGAGCGCCCCCGCAGGCCGACGGCGACCCAGCGCGTGCCCTCGGGCGGATTCTGTCCGGCGATCGTCTCGGGAAACGTGACGTCCGCCGGTGCGAGGGTGACGAGTTCGTTGGTCGCGGCCACTTCGGGGGATGCGGCGGGCAATCCACCGCGCAACTCCAGGCGCGTGACCGGGACCTCGTCGTGGTACCAGCGGATCTGCAACGGACCGCTCTCGAACGAAGCGTCGGGCAACAGGAACGCGACCTCGCCGGTTCGGGATGCGCCGACCGTGCGCAGGGCGAAGTCCGTGGGCAAAGTCCCTTCGGCGCCCTTGGCGATCCGGCTCGGTGCGACGGCCTCGCCGGAGTTGCCGTGGAGCAGGAAGAGGTGCTGCCGCTGCACGACGCGCAGCGCTTCGCCACCGGAGCGGCCCTTCTGGAAGGCGAGCGATGGCGGGATGTCGTTCTCGACAGTCAGGTCGACGACAAGCCAGGCATGACCGTCCGGTGCTTCGGTCCCAAGCCACGAAGGCATCCTCGTGATGGAGGTGGTTCGAAGCAACAAGCCGAATCCCACGCCCGGTTCACCACTGATCGAGTCCACGGCAACCGGCCCTCCTTCCGGGAGCGGAACACCAACCTGAAGGAGGAGACTCGGTCGAAGCGGAACGTCGGGGGGACCGACGAGGTGAGTCTCCAAGAGCTCCGCGACCACAGGATCGGGCACAAGACCCGGACCAACCTCGAACGTGCGAGGGGGCTGATCATCTCGAAGGCGCCAGCGCACCAGGTCTCGCCCACCCGAATCGCACGCCAGGGTCGTGGATGCCCTGTGAGCAGGCAACGACTCTGCTCGAACTCCACCGACCCCAAGAGCAGCGATCTCTCCGCCGAATCGGTCTCGCACGGCCTCGACCAAGCGACGATCACCGTGACACAGAACCACGACATCGTCCGCGGCCCGCCGGGCCATGGGCAGGACTTCGGCCAGGCGCTCGATCGGATCTGCGATGGAGATGCCGACGAGCTGACGTTGCAAATGCGGGAGGTCCTCCAGGCCTTCCGGTCGCATGGTCAACCCGACGACGGCGACCTTCCGGTCGCCACGCTGGACCACAGCGAACGGGTCGAAGAGGAGTTCGCCGGAACTGGCGAACAGATTGGCCGAGATCGGGGTGAAACCTACGTCGGTGAACAAGGAGCGGGTCGCCTCGAGCCCGTGGCGGAAGTCCTTGTAGCTGAGGTTGACCACGTCGTAGCCGA
>JAJDEX010000415.1 GCA_029259575.1 Planctomycetota bacterium
CGCCCATGCGCAGCAGGTCGACGCGTTCCGCATCGTCCCCCGCGTACGCGTCCCGAACGCGGTCGCGCCAGAACTCGCTGTTGTCGCCTTCGTCCGGCAGGAGGTAGACCTTGCCGTTGCCGAGCCCCAGAACGGAGCGCAGGCCCCGCTGGGAGGTCAAGGTCAACAGACCTTCTTTGCGGCCTCGTGAAAGGCCTTGCAGCAGCTCGGCAAGGCCAATACCGCGGACGTCACCCTGGAAACTCATGGGGCGGGGATCGTGGGTCGAGAGGAATGGGGTCGATGGACTCCCCACGGAAGTGGGATGTCCTGCGATTCTTCGACCCTCGGTCCCGCCAGCCTGAATCCGGTCCTGCGAATTCGACCTAGCCGCGCTCGTTTCGCAGGCGATCCTCGATCCTGGCCCTGTCCTGGGGGGTGTCCAGATCTTCCAGCACCGCTTCGGAGTCCACTTGGATGGACAGCAGGGGCTCGGCCGAGGCTCTCAGGTCGCACAACGGACGGTCCGGATCGAACCCTGCCAGCGCCCGGAGCAGGTCCCTGCCGACCACGATCGGATGCCCGAAGCGGCCGCTGGTGTGCCGCGGAGCCAGCCAGCCGAGCGGGGGGGATCCCGCCCGAGTCCAAGCCTGGCGCAGGGCCAGGAACACGCTCGCCGGGACCGCGGGGCAATCGACGGGGGCCAGCAGGAGATCCCGGTCCCCGCGCTCCAGCAGGGCACGCGCGATCGAGCCCGTTCGACCCGCCGCCCAATTCGGGTGTGCCACGACGTCGACGTCGTTCGGGGCCGCGGCCGAGATCGCCTCGAAGTCGGGGCCGGCGACGACGAGCGGCCTCGGGTCGTGCCCGGCGTCCGCGCTGAGGATGCGCTGCAACACAGTCACGCCATCGAGGGGCGTCAGCGCTTTGCAGCGACCCAGACGCGACGAGGCCCCCGCAGCCAGGACGACCAATGCGGGGTTCACGAACCGATCCAGCGGTCGTAGATCGCGAGGGCGCGCTCGGTGTCCTCGGTACCTTCGATCAGAGCGCGCCCGTCCGGGAACACCGTCATGCGGAAGCCGTCCGCGGCGAAGCGCAGCAAGGGACCGGCGCGGTTCACGTCCTGGGCCGTCGACGTCAACCGTTCCGTCAACCGATCCAGGTCCGGGCGCTGCCCGCGTGCGCGCACTTGCACGGTGTTGCGCCCGCAGAGGGAGACGGCGGTGTCCGCGGCGGGTGCCTCGAGGAACGGGAACTCACGTCGACCGCAGCAAGGGCAGGCCTCCGCGCGCGGGAGCGCGATGCGCCGCACATCGCCGTGCCACACATCCAACTCGATCAGCGCCGGTTCGAACTTCGCCGGGTCCGCGAGCAAGCGCATCGCCAACCCCGCTTGCATGGACGCGACGGCGCCGACCGCCGGCAGGATCACGCCGGCCGTGTCGCACGTCGGGAGCACACCGCTGGGCGGCGGATCCGGGAACACGCAGCGCATGCAGGGTCCCACGCCCGGACGCACGGCGAGGATCAGACCGCCCGCTCCGACGACGCCGCCGTAGATCCACGGCACGCCTTCCCGCACGCAGTAGTCGTTGATGAGGTAGCGCGTCGCCAGGTTGTCGGTGCCGTCGAGCACCAGGTCGCAACCCTGCGCCAACGTCGTCAGGTGATCGGCGTCGAGGTGCAGAGCGTGCGTCTCGAATCGCGTGGGCCCACCGATCCTTTCCAGGCTCTCGAGCGCCGCCTCGACCTTCGGCGTGCCCTCGCGCGCGTGGCGATCCTCGAACAGAACTTGGCGCGGCAAGTTCGTGACCTCGACGACGTCGCGATCGACCAGCACCAACCGACCGATGCCCGCCCGCGTGAGACTCTGGGCGAGCACGCCACCGAGGGCGCCGCAACCGACCAGCAGGACGCGCGCATCCTCGAGGCGTGCTTGCCCCGCGTCCCCGAGAGGAGCGAAGCGAGCCTGACGTTCGAAGCGCGACGGGGAACTCATGGCGAGATGCGGATCAGGAGAACAGGAACCAGGCGCCGACCGCGACGCCGAGCAGGAGCGCGAGCCCGAGGATCAGCCACGGCAAGAGCGCCTTCAGGTCCGAGTCCGTCGTGTCGTCGATCTCGACCCAGTTGAAGTAGCGTTTGGTGTGCCCTTCGATCTCGGCGCCGCAGTGCGGGCACGAGGTGGTGGAGGCGTCGTGGGGGATGACGCCATCGCACTCGAGACAATAATGATTGCGCTCCTCACCGCCCTCGGCCACGCCCGGCGCTTTGGAGCGCTCTCGGTAGTAGTCGATGGCCGCCTGATTCTCGGTGCTGCGGGACCGCGTCCAGTGGTGCTCTCCTATGTTCCCCAGGCTCGACGGGGGAGGCTGGGGCTTGCCTTCAGGCCCGGACGTGCGCCCGGGGTAGGGCGGCTTGTCCTGGGGCCCGTTGGAAGGACCGTCGGAGTGCCCATCGGAGGGCCCAGGAGGTAGGGAGGAGGGCTCGGACATGTGAGACCCAAGGGTACCGGTGCAGGACGGGCTAGGCGCTCCCCCTCTGGAGACTGGCCTACTTCGCTCCGCACGGATGCAGCTTCGTTCCCTGGAGGCCGTCCATGGAGTTTCGAATCCGAGGAAACCGCGCTGGCGGCCCAGGAGTCAGGGCTCCGCAGGATTGCGGAGCGAGCTAGGCCAGTCTCGCTGGTCTGGGCCGATGGAGACTTCCATGGACACCCAACCCCGGACCGCCGCCGAATCCGTCCCGACCCACCTGATCGGCTCCCGCCCGGCCCTCTCGGCCCAGCCGCGTTTCCAGCGGCCCGAGGCCCGATCCGGACCCCAACGGACCCCCGTGGCCGTTCCTCCGGTCCTGTTCACCGGCCGGATCGACGATTCCACCGGGGAGCCCGAGGCCTTCCTGCGTCCGGCCGCCCCCGTCCAACCCGACCGCACCCCCTACGGCACCCTTCGGATCTCCGGTCCGGGTCGCAAGGAGCGCGCCTACCAGGAACGCCTGGAGAGCCTCGAGGTCGAGGCGGAAGCGCTGCGTGCCCATCGGGTCCAGGCCGAGATCGAGCTCGAGGTGGCCCGCCGCGTGGAGCGCGGAACGAGTCGCTTCGTGGATCGTCTCGAGGCCCAAGTCACCGAGGCTCAGGAGCAGACCGAGGTCGTTCGCCAGCAGAAGAGCCGGTTGTTGATCGCCCTCGGTGCCGAGCTCCGCGAATCGGAGCGCCTTCGCGAGGCGTTGGTCGATGCCCGGAGTCAGCTGGCGCGGATCGCGGCCAAGCCCGAACCGGAGCCGGTTCCGCGCGGGTTCTGGGCTCGCTTGACGGGCACCTCCAGGGCTCGCTCCGAGCGCTGACCCTGCCCGTTTCGCGGGCGTCCTCCGACCAGAAAAGACGTCCATCGTGCGCGGACTGGGGATCCGCTCTTGACAATCGATGGGCGTGAACCGATCTTCCTCGTCCCAGCCGGTCTTCGACCTGCTGGGGACTCGACTGGTGGGTGTAGCTCAGTTGGTTAGAGCGCCGGTTTGTGGTACCGGAGGTCGCGGGTTCAAGTCCCGTTACCCACCCCAGTCGAGACCCGGAACGGGTCTCCCGCACGCAGGACCACGGCGTGCCAGGCGTTCCCCGACTTCCTCCGGTGGAACCCCAGCGCTCCCCGGAAGTGGGAGTCGCTTGCAGCCGGAGAGCGGCATCGTACCGCCTCGATCCCATGCGGCGCTCACGGCCAGAACGGATCGGAGCGCGCACCGCTTCGCAGTCCACGCCCCGTTCCATCGTTCGGGCTCAGCCCGTTCCTCGAACCGGATCTAGATCCCGACCAGGTCGCGTGCCTTCTGCATCTCCGATGCCAGTTCCGTGTCGAGCTCCGCGAGGTCGCCGGCGCACAGGTCGGTCAACTCGTACGCCGCATCCGAGATCTCGTAGACGATGCGGCTGGCGTCCTCGTCGCCACAGGCCGCCCGGGCGAGGGCTTCGGCCAGGTGGATCGTGCCGGCCAGCGCCGGGTCGTTCTCGGCGTTCTGCGGTTCGTGGTGGTAACGAATCGTGTCGACCAGAACATCGGGCAGCATCCAGCGGCTCGACAGCCGCGCGCCGATCTCGGCGTGATGCATGCCGATGACGGACTTCTCCGCCTGCAGTCGCGAGCTCCCGTTCGCCATCTGATCTTGAACCTGCGCGGTCTCGTCCCCGTAGAAGCGATCGAGGACCAGGTGTCCGACGTTCTGCAGCAGACCCGCGGTGTACGCGCGCTCCGGATCCGTCCGACGGTGATGACGCGCGATGAGGCGCGCGGCGATGGCGTTCGTGACGCATTGCTCCCAGAGGTTGTCCTGGGACGTGCCGGTGGCCTTGCCGTGGTCCTGGAAGTAGTTGCCGGCGCTCGAGGTGAGCACCAGGTTGGTCAACGTGCGCACGCCCAGCATGTTGCCGGCTTCGTGCAACGAGGCGATCTCGCGCTGGAAGCCGTAGTAGGCCGAGTTGCAGAGCTTCAGCACCTTGCCCGTCAGGCCAGGGTCGGTCTGGATCAACGTGACGAGATCCTCGGGGACCGTGTCTTCGTTGGACGCGAGCGCGAGTACGGAGGTGGCCACCGTCGGGAAGGGGGCCAAGCTGCGCATGTCCGCAACGATGTTCTTGAGCTGGGTCGCCATGAGGGAGGGAGGTCTGGAGCGTGGAGCCTAGGGCCGGGAGATCTCTCCAACATCGGAGCACCGTCCTGCGGGTCTGAAACCAACTACGCCCCCCATGCCGGACGCCTCGATCTGGGATCCCGGAACGACGACGGCCCCCCCGCACGCGAGGACGTGCGAGGGGGCCGAGATTCGCGTTGGGACGCGGCGTGCTGACCGTCGGGATCTTCTAGCCGAACTTCATGTGACCGGAGCCTTCCCGATCGCCCAGGGCCTTCAAGCCCTTCTGGATCGCGTCCGCGTCCTGATTCACCACGGCCACCTGCAAGTTGAGGATGTCCTGGGCGAGGGCCAGGGCCTCCTGCCGGAAGGAGATCTTCCAGAGCGCCAACGCCGCGTTCTTGAGGTCGTCCGGATCCTCCGGCGGATTGACCAGCAAGGACATCGCCGCGGCTTCCGCCTGCACGAGGAGCGGCAGCAGCTCCTTGCTCTTCGGGTCCTTGGCCAGCTTGCGCACCTTGCCGATGGAGTCACCGAGCGTGCGCATGGCCAGTTGCAGGGGCGTCGGCTCGTCCTCTTGGACGTCGAAGCTGGGCTCCTGGTCGAGAACGGACGGAGAGGTGGAGACGAAGGCGGGCAACAGGCACCAAGCGCCTGCGGCAAGGCCGAGTGTGAGGAGGATCTTCATGGGATTCGAGATATGTCGCCGGGGCGCGTCGCCCTTGCGTTGCTTTCGAAACGCGTCGATCACTGGAACTTGTCGTGCCCGGACTTCTTGCGTTCCACCAGGGCCTTGCTGGCTGCCTTCAAGGCTTCGCCGTCCTGATTCACTGCAGCGGTCTGCATGGACAGGATCTCCTGGGCGAGCACGAGCGTCTCCATGCGAAAGGAGATCTTCCAGAGCGCCAGGTCGGCGTCCTTGAGGTCGCCGGGCGCCTCGGGCGGATTCGCCAAGGCGATCATGGCGGCGGCTTCCATCTCCTCGAGAAGGGGCAGGAGCTCCTTGCTCTTGGGATCCTTCACGAGCTTGCGCAACTTGCGCATCCCTCCGCCGAGCGTCTCCATGGCTCCGTGGAGAGGCCCGCTTTCCTCTTCGTCTTGAAGTCGAACGGTCGGTGCGTCCCCGTTGGAGACGTTGGAAGCGGGGACGAGGGCCGGCAGGATCGCAAGTGCGCCGGCGGCCAAGCTGATGGGGAGGAGGATCTTCATGTTGCGTTGGATGTCGTAGGGGTTCGAGGGTCTTGCAAAGCGTACTAGCATGCGCCTGCGACCGCACGCCAGACCGGAATGGTCGCAGCGGCACATGCGTCCCAGGTGTGTCGCTCAGCGTTGCGTGCACGGGTGGCTCGGCGCTCTGGATCGAGTCCGAGACCGAGCGCGGCAGCCAGCGCCGTGGCGATGGATTCGGAACTCGGATCACGCTCGATCCATTGCGTATCGGGCGGCAACACCTCTTCGAATGCGGGAAGGCGCTCGGCGGCCACCGCAGTTCCGAGCGCGCAGGCTTCGAGCGGCGTGACGGCCGTGCCCTCGTCGTCGGCCAAGTGCAGAAGCACCGCGGCCTCTCCGACGGTGGACGGCATGTCCTGCTCGAGCGGGTGATCCACCCAAGAGATGCGCTCGCGGGCGGGCGAAGCGGACCAGGCGACCTGGAACGCGCTTGCAGCGTCGTCGCCGCGACCGACCCACACCAGTTCCGCGTCCACACCCGATGCGATCAGGTGTTCGAAGCCAGCGAGCGCCGCCAGCGGTCGGCGCGCTCGGCGCATGGCACCCAGAACGACGATGCGCGGACGCGTGCTCCCCGCGGGTCCACCGAGATCACGGACCCAGTGTTCGGCGCCGACCGGTGTTCGGTGGACGCGTCCGGGATCCACGCCCAAGCGTTGCACAGCGCGCTGCGCGTAGTCCTCGCTGAACGCGATGACGGCCGCGGCTTCCCGGGCGCGTGCGGCGAGCGCGCGCTCGGCCGCTGTGTCGGGCGCAGGCAGTTCCGCCAAGGGCAGGACGATCGCAGCCTTGCGAATCGGGGGCAACCATGGACGCGCGCGATGAAAGACCTTGGGTCGCCCGCACAGGTCGTCCACGCCGAGGCGCACGAGCTTGTGCCCCAGGTCCAACGCGCGCTGGGGGATCCGCCTTTGGACGCGACGAACCCGACCAGGTTCGCAAGCCTCCAGGCCCAGGGCCTCCTCGGGAACCGCCCGTGGAGTCGCGCCGATCTCGCAGAGCACCAGCGGTGGCGCATCGTGGCGCCGGACGACGGCGCGCACGAGTTCCCGTGCGTACCGGCCCACGCCCGGTGCGTGTGTGACCGCGGGCAGGTAGTCGATCGCGACGGTGTCGGAGGAGAGGCTCACGGCCGACCATCCTGATCGAAGGGCCGCGCACGTCCAAGCCTGGTCGGCGAAGGACGTCGGGATTCTCGCGCGGAGACCCTCGGCCGATCCGCATGCGTGGCGAATCACCTCGAGGCGCCCGCGCCCTGATCGCTCAGCGAGAGCTGAACGGTTTGCGCTGGCCACCGCTCTGGGGGCCGGCCCGCGAGGCGCCACGCTGGGTCGGCGCCGCTTCGGCCTTGCCCGCTGCGCTCCGTCCACCGAACTTGGTTTGGCGAGCGTGGGCCAGCGTCTCGTGGATCTGGCGGGGTTCCTCCCGCAGCATCTCCTCCTCGATCCGCTTGCGCTCGACGGGGCTCGGGATCGGACCGAACAGGCCGCCCTCGGGCCGCATCGCGAGCATGAACTCACTCCAGAGCGCCTTGGCGAAAGGCAGCCAGATCGGCATGGAGCCCAGGAGCACCAGCCATTTCAGGAGGACGAGGTTCCAGCTATCACCCATGGTTCCCTTGGATCATCGACCCGAAACCCTCGGATCGGGAGCCGGACGTGGAGATTCCTGGAACAACGTCGCCCAAGTCCTCCTCCGGACCTCGGGCGCGGGACACGTCAGGGGCGAGGTGCCGCGTGAATTCCCGTTGGCGGTCCGAAGACCGAGCGTCCGCTCAGTTGTTGATGCGGCGAACCTGGTCCCGCGTGGGGGCCTCGTTCCGCTCGCTGCAACGCTGGCATTCGAGCCAGAACCGAGGCTGGGCGTCGCTGGTGATGTGCAGCTGGGCCTGATCCTTGCCCGCGTTCCAGGAGACCTTCTGGTTCTCCGTGCGGTGGGTCCACGTGTGGCCAAAGAGGCGGCAGAAGATGTTCATCGGTTGAGGGGCCCTCGGCCCGTGTGGCGCCCATTGAATCCGGTGCGGCGTCCCAGATCCAGGGCTCGCTGGTCCAATCCACGAATGAGCGTCCCGCTGGGGCGGATTCGTCGCAGGGGCAGCGCGGCCCAGACCCGAATCCGCAGGGAGGCAGCCCCTACTGGCTGGTCATGTCGCCCCGTTCCATCTCCCGACGTGCGGCGTCGGACACGGCTCGCGCAACGGCCTCCGCGGTTCCGACCTCGGTGGGCAGCGGGAGGACCTTGTCGGCCGTCGGCTCCGGGATCGAGCCCGCCAGGGCGTAGGCCGCGTGGATCATCATGTGCGCGGAGATCCGTGGAGCCGCCGCGTCGAGGGCACCGCGAAAGATGCCCGGGAAGGCGAGGACGTTGTTGATCTGGTTGGGGAAGTCGCTGCGCCCGGTGCCGACGACCGCCGCGCCCGCTGCGAGGGCCTCGTCCGGCATGATCTCGGGCGTCGGATTGGCCATCGGGAACAGGATGGGATGCGGCGCCATCGAGCGCACGTCGTCCTGGGTCAAGAGGTTGCCGACGCTCACGCCGATGAAGACCTCGGCGCCTGCGATGGCATCGCGCAAGCTGCCCGTCCGGTTGTTGCGGTTCGTGTAGCCCAGCAGGTCGCGTTTCGCATCGTTCAGGTCCTTGCGATCGCGCGAGAGGATACCGCCGCGATCGCAGACGATGACCTCGCGTACCGGCACGCATTCGTGCTCGCCGTAGCCGACGCAGCGCAGCAGCTTCGCGATCGCCGTGCCCGCGGCGCCCGCACCCATGATGACGACGCTGAGGTCCTCGAGCTTGCGCTCCGTGACGCGCGCCGCGTTGATCAGGGCGGCCAGCAGCACGATGGCCGTGCCGTGTTGGTCGTCGTGGAAGACGGGGATCCCGAGATCCTGCAGGCGCTCCTCGATCTCGAAGCAACGCGGCGCGGCGATGTCCTCGAGGTTCACGCCACCGAATCCCGGCGCGATGAGGCGGACCGTTTCCACGATGACGTCCGTGTCCTGGCTGTCGAGACAGATCGGCCAGGCGTCGATGCCGGCGTAGCGTTTGAACAGGAGCGCCTTGCCCTCCATCACGGGCAACGCGGCCACCGGTCCGATGTTGCCGAGTCCGAGAACGGCGGACCCGTCTGTGACGACGGCGATCGAATTGCCCTTGATCGTCAGGTCGCGTGCGCGCGACGCGTCCTCGGCGATGACCTCGCACGGACGCGAGACGCCGGGGCTGTAGGCCAGCGCCAGGTCGTCCTGGGTCTCGAGCGGCAGCTTCGAGGCGATCTCGAGCTTGCCATGGTGCTTCGCGTGCAACGCGAGCGAGCGTTCGTAGACGTCGGTCATGGGGTTCTCCTGGCGCCCACCCTACGCAGGGGGGGAAGGCCGTGACCGGCCGAAACGGGGTTCGTGGGCGAGTCGACGCAAGGCGGAGGTCAATCCCCAGCCTTCTGCAGCAATTCCTGAACCTTGCGCAGTCCCGAGCGCGCCTCGCTGGCGTCCGGGTCGCGGGCGAGGGCGTCTTC
>JAJDEX010000416.1 GCA_029259575.1 Planctomycetota bacterium
GACGATGTGTCGAGTTGGTCGGCCACGATCGAGCGAGGCTACCGCTCTGCCACCCGCGGGGGTGGCCACCTTCGGCCCGCCCGAATGGTTGAGAGACCCGTTCCCCACCCGTAGAGTCGTCCGATGCGTGCCCTCGTGACCGGCGCCAACGGCTTCGTCGGCATCCATCTCGTCAACCACCTTCGAGCCAGCGGCGACGACGTGGTCGAGTCGGCTGTCGACATCACCGACCGTGACCGGTTCGCCGCTCATCTGGCCGATGTGTCACCCGAGGTCATCTACCATCTGGCGGCCCAGGCCGACGTCGGTGGTTCCTGGGCGTCACCGATCCCGACCCTTCGAATCAATGTGGAGGGCACCGTCAATGTGCTCGATGCGGCGATTGCCGCCGGTGTCCGCCGCGTCTTCGCAGTGACCAGCGCCGACATCTACGGCCCGGTCGACGAGGCCGATCTTCCGCTCGGCGAGACCCAGCCGCTCCGTCCGGTGAGCCCCTACGCCGCCAGCAAGGCCGCAGCCGACATCATGTGTCTCTCCGCGGGTCTCGCCCACGGCCTCGAGATCGTCCGGGCCCGGAGCTTCAACCATCTCGGCCCGGGGCAGACCGACAAGTTCGTGGCCTCCGCCATCGCCAGCCGGATCGTGCACAACGAGCGGGATGGCGGCGATGTCGTGCGCATCGGCAACCTCGAGGCGCGGCGCGACTTCACCGATGTCCGCGATGTGGTCCGGGCCTACCGTCTCCTCATGGTCGCCGGAACCGCAGGCGAGGCGTACCACGTGTGTTCGGGCACGGATCGTGCAGTGCGAGAGCTTGCCGACATACTCGTATCCATGGCTCGTCGACCGATGACGCTGGAAACGGATCCCGAGCTCTTCCGCCCGGTCGATCTCAAGGTGCTGCGCGGCGACTACTCCAAGATCGAGGCCGCGACCGGCTGGACCCCCGAGATCGACATCCAGACCACTCTGCGAGACCTGCTCGAATTCTGGCGCGATCACCCCGATGGCGTCCCCCCTCCCGAGATTCACTGAGACCCAGCTCTACCGAGACCTCCAGCTATAAGGAACAACGTGGCCAAGCGCGCACTCATCACCGGCATCACCGGACAGGACGGCTCCTACCTCGCCGAACTCCTCCTCCAGAAGGGGTACGACGTCATCGGCATGGTCCGCCGATCGAGCACGGTCAACTTCGAACGGATCGCGCACATCCAGGATCAGGTCCGCCTCGTCCCCGGCGACCTGCTCGACGAGGTCTCGATGATCGAGATCCTGCGGACCTATCGTCCCGTCGAGGTCTACAACCTGGCCGCCCAGTCGTTCGTCCAGACCTCGTTCGGGCAGCCGGTCCTGACCGGCGAGACGACCGCACTCGGGGTCACCCGCCTGCTCGACGCGATCCGCATGGTCGACACCGAGATCCGCTTCTACCAGGCGAGCTCGTCGGAGATGTTCGGGAAGGTGAAGGAGGTACCCCAGACCGAGGTCACGCCCTTCCACCCCCGCAGCCCCTACGGCGTCGCGAAGGTCTACGGCCACTGGATCACGGTGAACTACCGCGAGTCCTACGGGATCCACGGCACCTCGGGCATCCTCTTCAACCACGAGAGCCCCCGGCGCGGGATGGAATTCGTCACGCGCAAGATCACCCACACCGTCGCCCAGATCAAGCTCGGCAAGGCACACGAATTGCGGCTCGGCAACCTCGACGCGAAGCGCGATTGGGGATTCGCGGGTGACTATGTCGACGCCATGTGGCGCATGCTCCAGCAGGACACACCGGAGGACTACGTGATCTGTACGGGGCAGACCCACTCGGTGCGTGAGTTCTGCCAACTCGCCTTCGAACACGTCGGGCTCGATAAGGCGCGCGCCGAGGCGGGTCTCTCGTCGTGAAGATCGTGGTGACCGGTGCCGGCGGATTCGCCGGCCCACATCTGGTCGCGAGCTTGCTGGCCGCCGGGCACGAGGTCGTCGGCTGCGGCCTCGAGACGCGCCCGCCGGCGCTGGCTGACCACGTCGCTTGGAACGTGCTCGACGTGACCGATGCCCAGGCCTGCTGGAACCTGTTCGAGGAACATCGTCCGCGAATCGTCTACCACCTGGCCGGCTTCGCCCACGTGGCCCAGGCCGAAGCCCAGCCCGAG
Organism: Planctomycetota bacterium; assembly: GCA_029259575.1. Taxonomy (GTDB): domain Bacteria; phylum Planctomycetota; class UBA1135; order UBA1135; genus JAJDEX01. Next base: position 2,151 of record JAJDEX010000416.1, read on the forward strand.
CAGGCGCTGGCGGTGAACTTCGGGGGGACGCGCAATCTGTTGGCTGCCTGCCTCGACGGCTTCGTCCAGACGCGACTGGTGCTGGCGTCTTCGGCTGAGGTCTACGGGCGCGTCGACGCCGCCGAGCTGCCGGTGTCCGAGGAGCATCCCCTGCGCCCGGGGACGGCCTACGCGCTCAGCAAGGCCGCGGCGGAGATGGCCCTGCACCACGCGGTGGCGCGCGGCGCCGACGCCGTCATCGCGCGGCCCTTCAACCACATCGGGCCAGGGCAGTCGGACGCCTTCGTGGCCTCGGCCTTCGCGCACCAGATCGCGCGCAGCGAGGCCGGCGAGCCGGAGCCGGTGAGCGAG
>JAJDEX010000417.1 GCA_029259575.1 Planctomycetota bacterium
CAGCTCCTCCTTCTCCTCGGTGGTCAACGCACCCTCTGGGCCGTTGCCTTCATCGATCCTTGCCTGCTTCACCCACTGGCGTAGGGCCGAGTCTGTCAGGTCCAGATCTCGAGCGACTTGGGCGATGCTTCCGACTTCTCGAACCAGCCGGACGGCATCAGCCTTCTGCTCGGCGGTGAACTTGCGGCGTTTCCTCTTCGACATGCGTACATCCTCGTGCTTTCGCACAGATTGGGTGTCCACTTTCGCGGGGGAAGGTCAGTCCGCATTCAGATCATGAGCCGAGTCGCAACCAGTGTTGCAAAACAAAAGAGCCCTACATGCACAGCTAGGTGCACGTGGGGCTCCGTTAACTAATCTACAGGATCAACCGCCGCCGCCAGCGGCAATGGCGACCGGTTGGCTCGTTCGGTCTAGGCTCCCACCCCACATGCACGATGAGGTGCATGTGGGGCGCCGCAATGGGTCTATTCAGTGAACCTCGGGCCAACTATCCGTAACTCAATCCTCTTCGTCTACGCTGACGATTGCTTGGTAGTGAGACAGAGGCTCCACAAGCATATTATCCGGGTTGTCCCCATAGAGGAGAAACGACCCGGCCGATTGAGCGTCCGCAGCACTACCCTGGGATACAAGGTGTAGGCCGGGTAGCTCGCATCCACTTGGAACCGGTATGGTCAAGGCTGCTCCGCCAGGGGGAGCAATTGGAATCCAGCGCTGCTCCTCGGAGGAATGCCGCCAAGCACCTAGCGAGACGGAATCGGGTATGACCGGCATGGTGGCAGAATATGCCGTGAAGTGCCACGCGACTAAGATGGTGCCCGATGCGGTGTGTAGCAAATCGAAATCTTTACCGCAGTATATCGGTTCATCGCTTAACAGTGAGCGAGTCCAGGCCCCGTCCTCACTCTCCTGCCAAAGAGCAAGCCGAGCGGGGCGAAGGCCAGACTTGGAGCGAGTCGCCATTACTCGCCGACCGCTAAATGCGGGGCCCGCCAGTGTTGGGCTTACGCCGCTTGCGATTGGAGTGCCTTGAGGTGCAGAACCGCCTTCCTGGCTAACAAGAGGGATTCGCAAGACGGTTCCTGACAAAGGAGGCCTGACATCTAGGTCTGCACGGACGTGAACGAGTTCCGGGGGGAACTGCGCGTCGGAGCTGGACGCATAAATGACTAGCTGATCTCCTTCTAACTCCATTTGCGGATTGCCTATTTCTGTGAAGTGAATTGGCGCCCCGTTGGGGACTTCGAGGGATGCCGCAAATACGCCGCAGTCACATTCTCTATTGTAAGCGCCTAAGACCGTGTCAAAACTCATGAGCAGATCTGGGCCACGGAAAACATTTATGACTGGGTGCTTTCCATTCGTAGTGAATGCGCCGCTTGCGATGCCGTTTGGTCCGGGGGGAAGTATATCAAGGTGACTAAATATCCGCCGCCGACCGGTCGAGCAAATGTCCAATAACTGATCATCTTCAAGTGTGGACAGGCCGGAGTCACTAACTGTCACGGTTCGTAGTGATAGACGCCCGGTTTGGCCCACACCTAGATGGCGGAACCCTTCTCCCGGATCTGGGGACAGGACCATCTGAATGCCTCCATTGCTGAAAACTACAGATGTTAATGCGTTCCACTCATGGCCGGCTGTGCTTGAGTCGCTTGACTCTAAATCAGCTACGTCCTGAAATGGCATGCTTGCGGTGAGCAACCCTAGGAGGAGCGTGACTGTGACTGTGTTGAGGTGGTTCATGGTAGTGACTTTATCTGAGATGTCCTAATTGAGTATGTGCGTGCAGTTGGCCTCGTCCACTTCGTTTTCCATCGCATAGTACTCGTTAACAAGCCCCGGCGGAGTTGTAACGGATGCGTCTAGGTCGTTAAGTTCCGCGTAGTACCCCCAGAAGGCGGCTTGCTCGTGTAGCTTCTGGTTAGGGTAACTTCCGCTTCCATAGCTGGGATCGTAGAAGTCCGTGCCGCGCTTGACGATCCAGTGGCTATCAAATGCTGGGGGGGAATGGTCATTCCCCTGAGCTGGAATGCGCATGCCCGGCGTGATCGTGCCGATGTACTGAACAGTGCCTGGCACCGTATGGCACGTTCGGCCGAACCGGTTCACAAGCTCAGTCGACCTGGATCGGCCCACGAATGATGTCGATCACGACACCTTCCGGCGAAAGCACCAGCGTCGTCGGAATAGGCAAGCGCTCGAGGTCGACGATCGATTCGATAGTGAAGTCGTCGGTGGGGGCGTCGGGCACGTGCGCGAACGTCGGGAACTTGCCGCCGGACTTGTCGAAGCGGCGAGCGATCAGCGCGAGCACCTCGGCGTCCTTCGTGTCGGTGGTCCCGGGTGCATCCATCGCGACGCCGACGACGCGGATGTCGGGATCCTGTTGGTGCACGTGCGTCAGGTCGCCCATCTCGGCCAAACAGGACGAACAGAACGTCGCCCAGAAGTTCAGGTAGACCCGCTTGCCTTCACCCAAAGCGCGCACATCGACATGCACGCGCTTGCCGTCGATGTCGCGCGCCACGAACGTCGGCACCGTCTCGCCGATGCGAATGCGAAGCCCGCGCGGCAACGGATCGGGCAGCGTGCGCGCGACCGTGTCGATGGGCGTGGACTTACCACTGCCTTCGACGAGCAGCACGCGACTGTCCTTGGCGATCGTGCCGAACGATTCGGTCGCGCCACCCGGCCAGTGCACGGTGACCGCGGCTTCGTCGACGCCGCCCATGCCGAAGACCAGTTCGGGCGCCTGGCACGAGACGAATCCCGCGCCGCGCGTCAGCACCTGGGCCACGGGACCGTGCGCGGTCCCGACGACGACGGTGGCGCCGATGGCCTCGTACTGCCCCGTCGTGGCCCGCAAGCGGACTTTCAGGAACGACCCGCCGAGCTCGTTGCGGTACATCGCGTGCCGCTCGCGCTGGTTCTCGTGGACGAACATGTCCAGGTCGCCGTCGTCGTCCAGGTCGGCCGTGATGACGCCGCGCCCGTCGTTGGGCGAGTCGCAACCGGACAGGTCGGACACGTCGACGAACGTGCCGTCGCCGCGGTTCAGGAACAGCTTGTCGCGCTCGTTGCCGCTGAAGGATCGACCTTCGTTGAACATCTGCCGGCTGTGCCGACTTTGGAAGCCGCTGTTGCCGATCGATTGATGGGCAAAGTTGTCGCTCTTGGGACTCGAACAGGATGACTCCAACACGTGGCGCCAATAGGTGCTTCACGTGTCGAAGGCCTGGTCCCCCGTCACGAATCCATTGGTGACGAACACGTCGAGGCAGCCATCCAGGTCGAAGTCGACCA
>JAJDEX010000418.1 GCA_029259575.1 Planctomycetota bacterium
ATAACAGATTCTCGCATATTAGAGGCCCGCAATGCGCCACTAGAACATAAGCACCACCACCAACAGTCCCTGTAGGGCCGCCATGCCCCAGACCGCGCCCGCGTAGCCGAAGCGCTCGACGACCGGTTGCGCCGAGACGACGGCGACGAGCGTGTTCGCCATGTAGGCGGCGAAGACGACGCGCGTGGTCTCGAGCGTGCGGAAGCCGATCTGCAGCACCGTGATCGTGAACGAGGCGATGTACAACACCGCCATCGCGCGCAGGCCGAGGACCATCCGGTCGTCCACGACACCTTCATAGACCAGGTCCAGGACGAAGCGCGCGAAGATCGCGATGCCGGTACTGATCAGCGCCGTCGCCAGGAACCCGAGCGTCAGAATACGCGTCAGGTAGCTGCGGAAGCGCGTCATGCCTTCGGCGGCGAGCAAGCGCGCGGCGCTCACGGGAACCACGTTCTCCATCGCCAGGAAACCCAGGTGCAACACGCCCATGACGCGCTGGGCCGCCTTGATCGCGCCTGCGGCCGGCGCGCCGAGCAACGCAGCGGCGGCGACCAGGAACGAGTTCGACGCGAAGAACTGGGCCACGGACATCCCCGCCAACCAGCGCGCGAAGCCCCAGTGCTTGGCGCCGGTCTCGCGCAGCGATTGTGGTTTCACACCACGGCCGGCGACACCGGGAAGAGCCGCCAAGCACGCGATGCTGGCCGCTCCACCGAGCACCCAGAACGTGCGCGCCAGGGTCAAGTCGCCGCGCAACCAGATCACGGTCAGCACGACCAACGCCGTGGGGTGCGCGAGAAGATCCAAGCACAGGGCACGCCGCACGCGACCGGTGGCGAAGCACTCGGCGCGCAGGTACGCGAACAGCTGCCGCGACACGATCGTCAGAGTCACCGGTATCCATGTCCCCAAGGTCGCCGGCGCGTCCCAGTGGTCCAGGTAGACGCCGTACGTGCCTGCGACGAGCACCGCCAACACCAAGGTGAACCACAACTCGAGGCGCAAAGCCGCAGCGAAGTAGCTCGGCCGCTGGGCGTCGGGCTGCTTGGGCGCGAACGTCAACAGCGGTTGGCCGAGCAGGGACTGCTGCAACGACAGCGCGAACAGCGCGCCGAGCTCGATCAGAGCGAACGAACCGAAGACGCCGAGTCCGAGCGACCGCACCAGAACGACCGTGGTCAGGAAACCGGTACCGCTGACCGCGGCCTGATCGATCAGGACGAGCCGTTTCGAGCCGCTCATGGGCAGGCCCTCATAGGGCGAGTTGTTGCGGGCTGGGCTGTTCGACGGACCGCCCCGGCGTATCCCCGAGCAGCACGGCGTATGCGTCGGTGATGCGCTCCCACGAATACCAACTGGCCGCGCGATCCCAGAGCGCCTTGCGGATCTCGTGACGCTTGGCGGGGTCCATCGACTCGACTTCGTCGAGCCGCTGGGCGAGGTCGCCCTCGGTCGAGAAGAAGCGACCCTCCCACCCGAGCACCTCGCGGTTGAACACGTTGTCGTGCGCGATGACCAGGTTGCCGCAGCCGAGCGCTTCGATCAGCGACGGGTTCGTGCCGCCGACGCTGTGACCGTGGACGTAGGACAGCGCGTGTTGGCGCAAGGGCTGCAGGATGCTCGGATCGTAGATCGGGCCCAGGTTCTGCACGCGCTCACCGGCCGCCCCGCGCACGATCTTGGCGTACGGCGTGTCGGCGTCGGTGTTCGAGACGATGACCAGCGGTAAGCCGCCCTCGCGACGTGCTCCGGCCCGCGCGATCTCGACCAGATGATTCTCGGGTTCGCAGCGCGCGACGACGATGTGATAACCGTCGGGCTTCAAACCGAACGCCTCGAGCGGCGCCGGGTCCAGCGGTTCGCGAACGAGCGGCGCGCCGTACTCGATGACCTCGTAGGGCACGGTGGTCAGGCGCCGACCGCGCACCTCGTCGGCGAGCGCCTTGTTGTCGAAGATCAGGCGCGAGGTCGTCTTGCAGGCGACGCCCTCCATGAACTTCAGCCACCACTTGGCGGCCCGGCCCCACTTGGAACGGCGCCACTCGAGACCGTCCATGTTCATCCAGACCTCGGCGCCGAACAGGCGCGGGATCGGCAGCCCGAACGAGGCGCCGTAGCCCAACATGTAGACGACCTCGAACCGGCGGGCCTGCCACAGCGAGGACAGGTCGTACTGGATCGTCCGCGCCGGACCGGGCGCCCAGGCCTTCACGTACTCGAGCTTGACGCCCTTGAAGGTCGTGGGGCGCGGCCCGGGCTGGAACTCGCAGAAGACGGTCACGTCGTGCCCGCGGGCCACCAGGCGGGTCCCCAGTTCCTCGACGAACGTCTCGAATCCTCCGTAGCGGGCGGGGATCCCGCGGGCGCCCAGGATGGCGAGGGATTTGCGTCGAGAAGGGGCCATGGGGAGGCTCGGAGGATAGCGATGCCGCCAAGGCGATACACGCCGGCATTGAAGCCAGCGTCCTCGGTTCGATACGTTCGACCCTGGAACCCCACCCATGGACCGTGATCCGGAAGAGGAACGTCCTTCCCAGGAACGCCGCCACCAGGCGCGCAATCCCGCATGGGGAGTGATCGGGCTCGAGGTCGAACTCATCGTCGGCCCGGGCCAGGTCTTTCGTGGCCGCGTCCTCGACACGAGTGCCGGCGGCGCGCGCGTCGCCCTGGGCCCCGGTGCCCCGCCGCGTTTCTACCTGGGCACCCGCATCGAGGTTCGTTTCGTGCAGCCCGGCGTCGGTCAGCCGCTGGTGGCCCAGGCCCAAGTGGCGAATCAGGGCAACCAGGACGGCGCAATGACGCTGGGCGTTCGTTTCGTCGATCGGGAGAGCTTCTACAAGCAGCTCACGCCCGAGTTGTGGCGCCAGTTCAATCGACGCCGCCGCAGTCGCTTGCGCTTCCAACTGGCGCCTCCGTTCCAAGCGCGCATCGGGTCCGGCGAACGATCGTGGCGCGCGCCGATCTCGGACCTGTCGACGTTGGGCCTGGGCCTCGAGGTCGAACCGGTCGAGTCGGAGTCCTTGATCGCGTTCGAACTCGTGCGACTCCAGATCGAGTTGCCCGGCGAAGGGGAATCGCTCGACCTCGTCGCCACCCAGGTTCATGCGACCGCGTTCGGCCACGGAATTCGCCATGGACTGCGCTTCGACCCGTCCTTGTCCGCGGACCTCGTCGGTCAGCAGATGCGGTTGGAGACGTTCCTCAAGAGGCAGTTCCAGCGCATGCGCGGCTAGGACGGGGCGACGACCAGGGTGGCGAACCGGAGCGGAGATCCCGCGAAAGGGCGTCACGGGGTGGACGGGATCCACGGTCCGCCGCCATGGCTGGGTCCGCCCCGGACCTCCCAGAGCGCCCGTCCAAGAGCCCTGGGGACCACCGGGAAACCGCTCCTGAGCCCTCTCCGCCTTGATTTCTCCGGATCTGTGTTGACGGATCTCAAGCCCGAGGTACTGTCATACCGACCGGTAGGTAGGTGGCCCGCAACAGGCCCGCCCACCACGTCACGAACCATGTCGACCACGAACACCGAGAACCCGACCCTCACCAAGCTGCTGGATGCCGCCGAGGAGCAGATGCTCTCGTGTGGCTACGTGGCCGCGAGCATCGACGGGATCTGCACGGCGGCCGGGGTGACGAAGGGCTCGTTCTTCCACTACTTCAAGAGCAAGGAAGAGCTCGGCAAGGTGCTCCTCGAGCGCTTCGGCAACCGGCAGCAGGAGCGGTTCATGGATGCCTGCACCGGAATCGCGGATCCGCTCGAAAGGGTCTACAAGGTCATCGAAACGGCGATTCAGAGCTGCCAGAGCCCCGACATGAAAGGCTGCCTGATCGGGACGTTCGCCCAGGAGATCTCGGAGACGCACCCCGAGTTGCGCGAGATCTGCAAGTGCAGCTTCGAGGGCTTCGCGACCGGTATGGGCGCCGACCTGACCGCGGCCAAGGAGCTCTACGCCAAGGGTGCCAGCTTCGATGCCGCGAGCCTCGGCGCGTACTTCCTGTCCGTCATCCAGGGCTCGATGTTGCTGATGCGCACGAACGGCGATGGCGAGGCCATGGCCTTGAACCTCGAGCACTTTCGCGAGTACCTGCGCAGCCTGTACGGCCGCTAGCTAGCCCTCTTCCCCACATAGCCTTTTGGGCCCGGACATACCAACCAGTCGGTATCCAACCAGAGCCCCGAACGGCCACCACGAGCAACCAGGTCCTCCGACCTGGGAACGCACCCGGCTCGCCTCCCTGCGCGAACCGATCCACAACCGAAACCAACCAACACACGAACATGAAGACCTTTGCCCTCTCCGCCCTCGCGACCTGCGCCATCTTCGCTGGTGCCGCCTACTCGCAGCAGGACGAAGCCACCTGTGACGCCTCCAAGGCATGCGAACTCCCCTCCTGCGTCGAGGACTGCCCGACCGCCCAGAAGGTCGCCGGCCTCCTGGGTCAGTGGGACGTCGCATCGCAGCAGGCGGCCAAGATGAGCCCCGAAGCCAACCAGGCGTTCGCCGCCAAGATGGGCGCCGCCACCGAGCACTGCCCGGTCGGCAGTCGCATGGGCGAGACCATGAGCGTCGTGAACGACACGCTCGCCTTCCTCGCCGCGTCGTCCGAAGCTTGCGCCGAGGCGTGCTCCGAGACCTGCCCCATCGAGTCGATGGACAAGGACTCCGAGGCGTACGCCCAGGCGTCCCAGATGAAGGCGGCTCGCGCGCACCTCATCACGAGTTTGAACCAGTTGTCCGGCTTCGCGGCCGGAGCCACCAACGGTTGCTGCGCCGCATCGTGCGATGCGGCCGCCTGTGAAACGGAAGACAAGAACGTCACCAAGCAAGGCGATGCCGAGACGTGCGAGACCACCGAGTGCTGCACCACCAGCTGTCCGATCCGTATCGCGTCGCGCCTCGGTGCGGCCAAGGCCGGATTCGCGCAAGCGCAGAAAGAGGTCCAGGCTCTGTCGCCGGAAGCGCGCGGCAAGATCGTCGCAGGATTCGGTGAACTGGCCCAGGTCAACTCGACCGTGCAACTGATTCCCGAGACCGTCATGGCGCTGAACGAAGGCCTGAACAGCCTGAACCAGATCCACGCCAAGATGGGCGAGTTCATGGCCGCTCACCCCGAGCTGACCTCCGAGCTTCCGAAGGAAGCGCACCTCGCGATGATGATCGAGATGGCGCTCACCGACGAGGCCGCTCAGGTGCTGACCGCCATGACCGCGACGATGGGTGCGATGCAGTCCGAGGTCGTCGAGGCCTCCGCCGTCATCAAGCGCTGATCCTCTTGTGGATCGACCTCCGGCCCTGGGCTGAAGGTCGACGAATGGGCGGGCCTGGAGTGATCCGGGCCCGCCCACTTCTTAGCTATGGGGCCCGCCGAAGGTTCGGCCTCCCCCTCAGCTTCCGGCTTGGGCCCACGATCCGAGAACCGTGCTGGAGAAGGGCCGTAGGGCTCGATGCCGGGCGTTTCACCGTTGGAACCCGGAATCCTTTTCCGACTCGCTGCGCACGACCCAGTTCACCCGGAAAACCCTTCGAGCGTGGCTCAGGTTCGGACGTGAGCATCCGACAAAAGGGGGTCGACTCCCCACTTCCAGGGGAATCGATCCGTCATGTCGCTCCTCCAGAAGATGCCCTCCCTGAGCATGCTCGCACTGCTCTTCGCTGTCGTCGTGTCGAGCTGCAGCTCCACGCCGCCGCTCGACAACTCCGGATTGCGCACGATGAACACGGCGCGCTCGTGGGAGTTCCTGGCGATCGGGCCGAGCGACATCGTGCGCGTCACGGTCATGGGTCACCCCGAGCTGTCGACGAGTCCCGACGGAATGCGTGTCGATCCGCAGGGCAACCTGCACCTGCCGATGATCGGAGGCGTGTCCGTCAAGGGCCTGCACATCACGCAGATCAACGAGCTGTTGCACGATTCCTACGGCAAGTTCCTGCGCGAGCCGAGCTTGACCGCCGAGGTCGTCAAGTTCCAGTCGCGCGGCTTCTACGCTTTCGGTCACCTGGCGGATCCGGGCTTCAAGGTGATGGAGCGTCCGTTGAACGCGATCGAAGCCCTGTCGCTCAGTGGCCAGCTGATGCGCGGTGCGGACCGCGAGAGCGTCTTCCTGTTGCGACCGCACGACGACCGCATGGAGGTCCATCGCTTCAACATGAAGACCCCCAGCACCGCGGCCATGGTCGCGCTCGAGCCGGGTGATCTGATCTACGTGCGACAGACCGGCTTCGACGACTTCCAGGAGGACATCCTCCCGATCCTCATGGGGCTCGGCTACCCGGCACTCCAGGTCTCGGTCAATGGAATGAGCAACTGACATGGAGAGTCACGAGTTCGACCTGAAGGCCGACTGGGAGCAGCTCAAGCGCTCCACCGGCGTCCTGCTGCGATACCCGAAGTGGATCGTGTGCGGGACGCTCGTCTGTGCCGTTCTGGGCGTGCTCGCGGGCATGGTGCAGGAACCGGTCTACCGCGTGTCCACCACCGTCAAGCTCGAGGACCTACGCGGCAAGACGCCCGTGCTCGAAGCGCTCAGCATTCCGACGGGAACGCTCCACGCCGAGGACGCGATCTCGATCCTCCACTCGCGCTCGCTCGTCGCCGAGATCGTGGTCGGGCCCGAGGACGGCGGCTTGGCGGTGCCGGAGCATCCGGAATCCACGATGCGGCTCGGCCTGCACACGCTGGTCGACGACGAGACTTTGGTGCCGTTGAAGGCCCGCTTGCGCGCGCTCACCACGCGCCGCTCGCCCGACTTCCGCCTGTTCGCATCGATCGATGCGTCCGGAACCGCCTCGCCGCGCCAGGTTCGCGTCGCCTTCCTCGCTGCCGATCGGTTCACTATCTCGCGCATCGACGGCACGCAGCCCCAGACGTTTCGGTACGAGGACGCCCAGACGATCGAATACGCCGGCATGCAAATGCGCATCGCGACCCGCGGCGAATGGGACGACCGACCGTGGCGTTTGACGCACCTTTCGCACGAAGGCGCGATCAGTCACGTGATGGCCGCTCTGCGCGCGGACACACTGCCGAACCACGACGGCCTCGTGCGCGTCACCGTCGACGACGGCAACCCGCACCGCTGCACCGAGATCGCGCGCGCGATCGGGCTGGCCTACCTGGAACGAGACCTCGAGTCGTTGCGCGAACGGTCCGCGCAAGCGGTCGAGCTGGTGGGTCAGGAACTCACGGCGCGGCAAGAGGAGTTGCGAGACCTCGAGCATGCGATCGCCAGGATCAAGGTTCGGAACCCGGACGTGCTCAACCCCAACCAGGTCGCGTTGTCGCTCGTGCAGCGCGAGAGCAACCTGCAGACGCAACAGGCCCAATCCAGCACGCTGCGCATCCAGCTGCAGGCCATGGCCGAGCAACTGACGGCCAAGAACTTCGGCTACGCCTCGACGATCGGTGCAGGTATGGACGACCCGCGCCTCAAGAAGTTGCTCGAGTACGTGGCGACCTTGGAGAACGAGTTGGGTCGGGTCGGTCGCGTCACCAGCGACGAGTACCGCAAGCTGTTGGAGACGAAGCGCCTGGAGGCGTTCGGCGAACACGAACGCCTGGTCGAGAAGGCAGCCAGCATCGAGAACGTCCTGCAACGGCTCGAGAACGGCGATTGGAATGCGCTCGGGCTGCTGGAGAGTGAGCAAGCGCGCGACGGCCAGGTCCATGCCGGTCTGGTCACCAGGGGATTCCTGAACGACTTCCGCGAGGTCCAGACCCGACTGATCCAGCTGCGCATCGAATGGACGGACGATGTCAAGGACGTCCGGGACGCGCTCGAACTCGAAGCGCAACTGAAGGCTCTGATCCTGGGCGAGGTGAAGCAGAACCTGCTGGCGCTTCGTTCGTCCATGACCGCTTCGGCCGGGATGATGGCGTACTTCCAGGACCTGATCGAGGGTCACCCGCGCAAGGAGGCCGCGGCGATCGAGGCCCAGCTCGGCGTTCTGTGGGAACAGATCACGAGCGGGATCCTGGCTCGCGTCGAGGGCATCCGGCTCGAGGAAGCCGCGATCGATCTGAACCTGAACCTCGTGCGCAAGCGCATGCGCGACCTGCCCGAGTCCGAGCGCGCGCTCGCCGGGCCGAAGCTCGAGTTCGAATCCAAACAGCAGACCGTCGCCAAGCTCACGAAGCTCAAGGCCGACGCCGAGGTGTCCCTGGCCGGCCTGATGCCGACCGCGCGCGTCCTGGACGCGCCACGTTTCCCAGGCGGGTACTTCAAGCCGATCCTGTCCTTCAACGGCATCCTCGGTTTGATCGCGGGAGCCTTGCTGACGATCGGTCTGGCCCTGCTGCACGAACGCACCCGCGGCCGCGCCACGTCCGGCCTCGACCTGACCCACGCGACCGGACTGCCCGTGCTCGGTTCGATCCCGGCCTTCCCACGCACCCACTTCATGGCGCGCAAGGCCAAGCGTGACTACAGGCCGTTGCTGGACGACCCCGACGGCCGCGTGTCCGAGTCGTTCCGTGCTCTGCGCGCACGCCTCGCCCGCTTCGCGCAGGCGGGCGAGCCGCTGCAGGCGATCGGCATCACGTCCGCCTTCCCGGGCGAAGGTCGCTCGCAAGCCGCGCTGGCGCTCGCGACCGGGTTCGGGCTCGAAGGCCGCCGTACGTTGCTGATCGAGGCCGACCTGCGGCGTCCCCACATAGCGCATGTATTGAAGCTCGACGAAGCGCCCGGCCTGGCCGAATGCCTCGACGGTCGCCGTCACTGGCGGCAAGCGACGCAAGCCGCGGAGTCCTCGAACCTCGAAGTGCTCGTCGCGGGTCAGCGCTACTACTCACCGGGCGATCAGCTGGGCGGACCTGCAATGAGCGAACTGCTCGCCGACGTGCGCAACCACTACGACATCGTGATCGTGGACATGCCGCAGGTGAATGGTCTGCCGGACGTCCAGTGTCTGGGCCCGCAACTCGACGGCGTGGTGATGATCTACTCCGGCGGGCACGGGCCGAGCCGCGTGTTGCTGAGCACGCTGGTCGACACGCTGCGCTTGAACGCGGTGCGCGTCCTCGGGATGGTTCACAACGCCGCGCCGAAGCCGTCCGCGGAAGAGCGCAAGGCGCTCAAGCGCGCGGCCTAGTCGCGGAACACGAGCATCAGGACGATCCAGACGAGGATCGCGACGCTGATGCCCAGAAGCCGGTACGTACGCCAGAACGGGCTGCGGACCGGCTTCTTCGATTCCTGCGCATCCGCCTGCTCGAGCCCCACGAACAGCGGCTCGACGAGGTGGTCGACCTTGCGCGGACCGTCCATCAGTTCACGACGAACTTGGTGCGATAGAAGCGCAACGCCATGAGATGCAGCCCGACGCCGATGGCGAAGAGCACCGTCAACTGGGTCCAGATGCCCTCCATGTTGCCCTTGGGCAGCAGACCTTTGCCGTACCAGAGCACGCCGTGGTACGCGTCCATCGCCCAAGCGGTGATCGTGAACAGGCCGGCGGTCTGGAACCACTCCGGCGTGATCTCGCGCGGGAACCAGGCGCCACCCACCGCACTCATCACCAGGATGACGACGGTCGAGACGCTCTCGAGCTGCTTCTGGGTCTTCAGCCAGGTCGCGAAGAACAAGCCGAGCGCCGTCGTCGCGTAGACCTGGATGATCATCGTCAACAGCAGGCTGACAGGGTCCGAGAAGATCGGCACGTCGAACACGACCGCGCCGTAGGCGAACAGCACCGTGAGCTGCAGCATCCCGACGATCGAGATCATCACGAACTTGCCCATCAGGATCGCGCCACCGGCACCGGGCGCGAGGTTCAGGCGCATCAACGTGCCGCCTTCGCGCTCCTCGATCAGGGTGCCGCCGGCGCTCATGACGCTGAACATCAACATCATGACCGCCATCGCAGCGAACGCATGACTAGCACCACCGCTCTCGGGAGCGGACTGTTGTTCGCCAACAACCTCTTCGACGGAGATGCCGACGAGCGTGGGCATCGCGGCCATGAAATCGAAGTCGGACGCGGCGTCGTCGACGACTTCGGTCGAACCAGCGACGGAGTCCTCGCCTTCGTCCGACGCGTCGCCTTCCGCGCCACCGTTCAGGATCTCACCCAGCGCACCGATCTCCTCGAGCTGATTCATCAACTCGTCCATGTCGGCCCAGGTCCCGTCGAGGATCTCGTCGGCGCGGTCGCGACCCGTTTCAGGGAACTCGAGCAGGTCGAGGGTGCGCCCCATGACGTTGTCCCCCATCGCGTCGAGCACGAGCGAGCCGGTGGCATAAGCCACGTGGATCGCGACGACCTGGCGGGAGATGTAGCTGGACGGGTCCACGCACAGGCGCGTGTTCGGCATCCTGCCGGCCGCGAGATCGGCGCCCCAACCCTCGGGAATGATGACACCTGCCGTGCCGTGGCCGTTGCGAATCGTCTTCTCGACGTCCCCGGCGAGCTCGACGCGCAGATTCTCGCGTTCCTCGAAGGCTGCGATGAGCTTGGCCGAGTTCTCGGTCCGGTCGAGGTCCTCGACGAGCAACTGCAAGCGTGTCGGCGTCGAATCGCCGCCCATCATCCCCGCCATCGCCGTGCCGAACACGGTCGACAGGGCGATCGGCAGGAAGATCGTCAGGAGCAGGACGGTGCGGTCGCGGAAGAAGAGGCGCAGGTCCTTCAGCGCCAAGGTCCAGACGGTGCCCATCATGCTTCGTCCCTCAACGCCTTGCCGGTGAGAGCCAAGAAGACGTCCTCGAGGCTGGGCGCACCGTCGGCGACGCGTACGCGGAAGCCGGCCTCGCGCAGGACGCCGGCGGCCTTCTCTAGATCGACGCCCGGTTCGAGCTCGAGGCCCGACCCGCCCGATGCGGCGCGCGCGGCGGCCTGCAGCTCGGGCAACGTGCCTTGCGACACGAGCCGACCGTTGTCGAGGATCGCGATGCGATCGCACAGGCGCTCGACCTCGCCGAGCTGGTGGGTCGTGTAGACAAGCGTCGACTTGCCCTTGATCTCGCGCTCGATGACCTCGAACAGGTGATTGCGCGATTGCGGATCGACGCCGACGGTCGGTTCGTCCAGGAACACGACGGCGGGCTCGTGCAGCAAGGACGCGACCAGGTTCAAGCGACGTTTCATGCCACCCGAGTAGTGCTTGACGTATTCCTCGGCGCGGTCGGCGAGCCCCGCGACGTCGAGCGCCCAGGCCGTGCGCTCTTTCAACGCACCGCCGGTCAGCCCGTACATGCCCCCGAAGAAGTCCAGGTTCTCGCGCGCGGTCATCGCGTCGTAGAGCGCGATCTCCTGGGGCACGACCCCGATCTTCCCACGCAGTGCGGCGGCCTGGTCGACCGGATCCAGCCCGAGCACCCGCACGTGACCCTCGGTCGGCTTCAGCGCCGTGGACAGGATCTTGATGGTCGTGGTCTTCCCGGCGCCGTTCGGCCCCAGCAGACCCAGGCATTCGCCGGGCGCAACGGACAGGTCCAGGCCGTCGATGGCCGTGTTCGCACCGTAGGTACGAATCAGGCCTTGGACGTGGATGGCAGACGACTCGCTCATGGGGGGTTCGAGGGGGAGGACGGGACGGATGGAGCGCCCTCGGGCGGGTATGCTGCCACCTTGCGCGCGGCGGGCCCAGTCCTTCATCGAATCCGCACGATCAACATGACGTCCCTGGGTCACGAATTCTCCGATGCCAAGCTCCTGGAGCTCGCCCTCACCCACGCTTCCGTGGACAAGCGAGCGAACAACGAGCGCATGGAGTTCTTGGGAGATGCGGTCCTCGACTTGCTCGTTGCCGAAGAACTTTTCGTCCGAGATGCGGATTTGTCCGAGGGCGAGATGACGAACGCCAAGTCCGCGCTGGTCTCGCGCCGAACTCTGGCGGCGGCGGCGACCGAGCTGGGGCTCGGACGGCGGGCGCGACTGGGACGGGGCTTGAACGCGGGCAGCCTGTCCCGCTCGGTCCTCGCCAACCTCTACGAGGCCGTCATCGGCGCCATCTACCTGGATGCCGGACTCGAAGCTGCGCGTGCGTTCGTGTTGCGCACCTTGGGCGTGCGACTGGACGAACAACTCCACGGCGAGGCCCATGTCGTTCCGAAACAGCGCCTCCAGGAACTCTGCCAGCGGGAATGGGGAGAGCCGCCGACCTACGACATGGTCGAGAGTCGCGGCCTGGCCCATGCGCGCGCTTTCTGCGTCCGCGCGATCGTGAACGGCGAACCGCATGCCACGGCGTGGGGTCGTACCCTCAAGGAAGCGGAGAGCTGGGCCGCGCAAGAAGCGTTGCTGGCGTTGGAGTCGGAGGACGACGCATGACCGTCACCGACGCCGACGCCTCGTACGTGCTCGACGCGGCCGAGCTCAGCGCCCTGCCCGAGCTCCAGAAGCTCGAAGCGCTGCTCGCGAAGAAGAAGCTCGTGTCCGCCGGAGGCCTCTGGGGTTCGTCCCAGGCGCTCGCCATCGCGTGGCTCGCAGCGCGACCGACGGTCGGAGGTCGGCGGTTGCTCGTCGCCTGCTCGACCGACCCCGAAGCCGAAGGCGTGCGCGCGGACCTGGCGGCCTTCGGGTTGCCGTCGGTCGGATTGCCCGCACGCGAGGGCAGCGCCTCGGGCGAAGCGGCCTTCGCACGACTGTCGCTGGCCCAAGCGATGACCGGTCCGCCCAACGAACG
>JAJDEX010000419.1 GCA_029259575.1 Planctomycetota bacterium
TTCACGGGTTACTACCGCGACTGGCATCGCCTGGACCTGGTGCTCGAGGGCATGGCGGACGCTTCGATGGCGACCGCGCACCTGGTGCTGATCGGCGAGGGGCCGGCCGAGGACCACCTGCGTCGCCGCGCACTGGAGCTCGGTGTGATGGACCGCTTCCATCTCGCGGGCACACGTCCGCACAGCGCGATCCCCGCACTCCTGCCTGCCTTCGACGTCGGGCTGGTTCCGGCGATCAATCCCTACGCGTCCCCGCTCAAGCTGCACGAGTACATGGCGGCCGGGTTGGCGTGCGTCGCCCCCGACCAACCCAACTTGCGTGAGGTGCTGACCGACGGGGTCGACGCGCGCCTCGTGACTCCCGATGATGGGGACGCGATGCTCCACACCCTGGCCGAACTCTGTGCCGACTCCGGTCTGCGCGCCCGCTTGGGTGCTGCGGCCCAGGCGTCGATCGTGACCCAGGACCTCACCTGGACCGGCAACGCTCGTCGCGTGGTGCGGGCGGTCGAGGAACTCCAACGATGAGTGCTCCCTTGCAACATGCCTTCTCCTTGGACGTCGAGGAGTGGTTCCAGGTCGCCAACTTGGCGCACGAGTTCCCTCGCGAAACGTGGGACGCCGCGCCCTCACGCTTGGGTCCCTCCATGGATCGCGTCCTGGATCTGTTGGACCGTCGGGGTGTGAAGGCCACGATGTTCTTCTTGGGTTGGATCGCCGAGCGGCATCCCGAACTCGTGCAACGTTGCGTGGCGGCCGGCCACGAGATCGCCAGTCACGGTTACGAGCACAAGTTCCTCTGGGACCTCGATCCCGAGAGCCTGCACCAGGATCTGGAACGAACCGAACAGGCTCTGCAGGCCGCCGGCGCACCGCGCCCGATCGGTTTCCGCGCCAGCACCTTCACCCTGACGCGCCGCACGTGGTGGGCGTTCGACGTCCTGGCTGAACGCGGTTACGCCTACGATTCATCGGTGCATCCGGTGCGTCATCCGACGTACGGCGTGCCCGGTTTCGAACCCGGGATCTCGGACGTCGCTGCCGACAACGGCGCGGGCCATGTGCTCGAGTTCCCGGTCGCGACGTACCCGCTGTTCGGACGCAACTGGCCGGTCGGTGGAGGCGGATACTTCCGCTTGTTGCCCGGCTGGGTGCACCGCCGGTTCTACGCCGGACTCCAGAAGCGAGGCCGTGCCACGGCCACCTACCTGCACCCCTGGGAATTCGACCCCGAGCAACCTCGGATCGACGCGCCGGCGTTCGCCAAGTTCCGTCACTATCTCAATCTGGACAAGACGCTCGGTCGGCTCGACCAGTTGCTGGGTCGCTTCCGCTTCGGCACGTTGCGCGCGGTGTTGGAGGATGCGGGCCACGCGGATCGTCTGCACGCGGCCGATGCGGCGAACCCCGCGATGCGCAGTTCCGCGTCAGACGCCTGAGCCGGCGGGGGCGGGAGCCGCGGGCTCCGCATCCTCGGTGTCATCCAGGTCGGACGTGTCGTCCGACTCCTCGTTGGAAGCGTCTTCCGGCGGTGCATCGTCACCAGCCGAAGCGTTGTCCGGATCCGCATCGTCCGAAGTCGAACCGTCCGCATCCTCGTCCCCGGGGGCGCGGGCACCTGAGGTGGTGCCGTCCGCCGAATCCTCGCCCGCGTCGCTTCCGCGTGGTGCCGGACTGCCATCGGCCAGGCGCGGGACGCCGTGCTCCAGGATGCCGGAGAAGGCCAGGGCCGCATCTTCGATGTAAGCCTCGTCCTCGCCGGCCGTGCGCAGGTGGGGGAGCACGATCGCGAGGTAGGTGCGGTCCACCTCGCTGGAGCGTTCGAAGAGCGCCTGCGCATAGGTCGTGGCCAGCTGCAGTTCGGGCAGCGGGCGTTCCAGGTCGCGTCGTTCCTGCCAGAGTTCGCGCAGATCCTGGATGGTCGCCGAGAACTTGCGCCCCGGATTCTGGAGCGAAGCGCGCCCTCGAATCAGTCGCGCACGCGGCATCACGACGTCCCCGAGTTGATCGATGGCGGACGCCAGGTGACCGGTCACTTGCTCGAGCGTCGCGCCCCGACGAGAGAGAAGGTCGGCCAAGGTCATGTGCCCTTCCGCATCGTCGGACGCGGTCAGCACGCTGCTCAGTACGGCCAAGGCTTCACGCTGGCGACCCATCTCGTCCAACGCGGAAGCGCGCTCGACCCACAGGTCCAAGTGGCCCGCGCGCCCTTCGAGCTCCTTGACCAGAAGCGATTCGGCCAGTCGCGGGGACAGACGCCGCAACGTCTGCGACCACTCGAGCGCGGACCCGGGACGGATGTCGTCGAGGGGACGGTTGTTCGTCCGCTCGCGCATCACTTCGAGCGCCCCTTCCGCGCGTGCGATGGACATCGTCTGACGGCTTTGGGAATCCAGGTTGGACACCTCCAGCGCCAGCAAGGCCAGGTAGGGGTCTTGTGGAGAGTGGTCGGCGAGCTTGCGCACCTCGCCCAGCACCTGGCCGGGGCGAATGATCTGACCCCGCGTGGCGGACATGCCATCGCGCAGGATCCAAGCGTATTCATCGACCCGCGGATCGTTGGGATCGGGCTCCCCACGTATCAGCATGTTGAAGTAGCGCGAGGAGGCCGACCGCCAGAAACCGTCCTCGGCATCCATGCGAGCGAGCAGGAACGACGCCGCATCGGACATGTCCTGGGGCTCGGCCGTCTTCAAACGCTCGAGTGCATCGGGTCGGCGGTCCTCGATCAGGTCGAGTGCGACGAGGTCCAGGATCGACGAGTCCGGCGTCGCACCCAAGGCCTGCATGCGCAGACCACGGGCCAGCAGGACCTCGGGGTGCAGGACGTCCCCCTCGCTCGCCTGCAGGACGTCGTCGATGTGACGGGTCCAGCCGGGTTGGAACTTGGGATGTTTGGTGGTCAGGGCAGTGCGCACCTTGCTGGCCGGTTCGGACCGGCCGACGCGATCCATGGCGAGCGATCCCAGCCACATCGTCCAGAGCGAGCAGCCGCGGTCGTTGTGGATCTGAGCGAGGCGCGGGATCGCGAAGAGGCTCCAGCCCTCCACGTCCAGTGCCAGCAAGAGGCCCAGGGCCTGGCGCGGATCCCGGGGCGGCTGGCCGTCGAGCCCTCTCAGGAAAGCGTGCGTTTCGCGAGCAGCGGTCGGACCGAAGGCCGGGGGCATGCGCAGGGGATCACCGGTGATCTCGCGCAGCGCCGCATCCAACAGGGCCCAGCCAGGATCCTGATTCCCCGCACGTTGCAGGCCCTGGTCGGTGAGGTCCCGCGCATGGTCGACGCGCTCCTCGAACAGGCGCAGGATGGCCTCTTGCAGCGGCGTGGGCCGGAAACGCGTGCTGCGCAGTTCGGCGACCCGGTGGGGCAGGCTGAACCAGTCGCGGCGTTGCACGGAGCTGAGCAACCGAGCCAGTTCGACGCGGCCGTCGTCGTAGAAGGCCTCCGCCCGTTCGAGCGACTCTTCGAGTCGGTCGCGATCCTCCGCCAGTGCCGAGGCGAGCGCCATTCGAATCAGGACGTCGCCACCGCGGGTCGCCGGATCGTCGTCGAGACGAGTCAGGATCTGGATGCACTCCTTCAAGGCATTGCCGGCGAGCAGGTGGTCGGCCATGCGCAGCGCGATGTCGCGATGCAAAGATTCGCGCGCCGCGTAGGCTTTGACGACACGGGCGAGGTCCAAAGGGCGCGAGAGCGACGACTTGATGATCAGCTCGAAGGCCTGTTCCTCGAGGTGTGCGTAGCCGATCGCGCGCGCCGCCGCATCGCTGGCCCGCTTGTGCTCGTCGAGCTGCAGGAAGGCGATCGAGCGCAGAATGTCGTGCTCCGGGATGGGCACGATCTCGATCGGTTCCTGGCCCGGCTCCGGTTCCGGGGCGACTTCGGGCTCGTGCCGCAACGCTCGCAAGGCTCGCTCCGGTTGTCCCGAGCTGAGCATGTAGAGAGCCACGGCGGTGCGTCCCTCACCTTTCGGATCGAGGCGGAGGACTTCGAGGTACTTGTCCTGGGGGTAGATGTCTGTGCCGAGCAGCGCCATGTAGGCGCGGAACTGGGCATCGGGGCCGACGAGCTTCAGACGTTCGAGCAGCAAGTGGCTGGCCTGCACGCGAGCGGGCTTGGCGAGCTGCGCTTCGATCATGACGTCGAGAGCGGGCAAGAGTCCCGGGTACTCCTCGTAGAGGCCACGCGCGACCGTCAACGCGGAGACCGCATTGCCAGCCTCGAGATGTCGGCGCGCCACGCGGAAGCGCACGTTCGGACCGACGTCGCGGGGCGGATTGGCGCGACCCATCTGAACCGTGCGGCGCCAGATGTGGTCGAACGTGATCTGTTCGGACTCGAGACTCTTGTCGCCCATCTGGTCCCAGGCGGAACTCAGGTCCTCGACGCGGGCCGGCAAGAGCGCCATGCCCTCGGTCCAGTCGCGCTCCATCGCCCGGTAGGTGTCGTTCGTTCCCTTGCGACGTAGCACCGCGCGACGCAGCCAGAGGTCCCCGTCCAGGCGCGGTTCCAGTTGCAGAGCGCCGACGAGGTTCGAGTACTCCTTCGTGTCGTTCCCCAAACTGCCGTAGATCTTGGACAGCGCCATGTACGCTCGCGCGACGGCGCCGGGCACAGGCTCGATGACTTCCTTGTCGAGGAAGGTCTCGTACGCCCGGATCGCCTGGTTCCAGTTGCTCTCGCGCTGGGCCTCGTCACGGGAACGGCGATAGAAGTAGCCCTCGCCCTGATAGAAGCTGGCGGCCGCGCGATCGTTCGCGCCACCCTTCTGACGCAAGCCCGCGGAGACGCCGTTGAGCTGACCCCACGACTCGGCCTCGTGCATGATGCGGCCCGCGGCTTGCACGAACGCGAGATCGATCTCGGGCTTGCGCCAGTCGATCTCGCTCATGATGCGCATGGCGCGGTCCACTTGACCGAGTTCCACCAGGGAGTTGATGAGCGTGTGCGTGAGCCGGTAGTCCTCGGTCGCACCGGGCAACGTCCGGGCGGCCATGCCGATGCCCGCCGCGAGGTCGGGACGCCCGGCATCGGCGAGCATCTGCTGCAGGATGTCGATGGCTTCCAGATCCCCGGAGAGCTGGATGGTGGAGGCGTACGCGTGTCGCGCATCGGCGAGCAGGTCGCTGGAGCGGTCGGCGTGATCGAGAATGTTGGCCACGGCTGCGTCCTCGCGGACCCTGGCGAAGACGGCGCGCAGTTCGCCAGCCAGACGCGCGCGATCGGGATCGCCAGGACGACGTGCGAGGACCTGTTCCAAGATGGCCAGGGCCTCGTCGCGCTCCACCGAGACCAGGACCTTGCTCAGGGCATTGCGAGCTCGATCGGCTGCTTCGTTCGCCTGCAGGCGTTCCAGGTCCGCGCGCATGCGCCAGGCCTTGTGCAGCGAGGGGTCTGCGGCAAGCAGGTGGAT